>DATLFM010000054.1 GCA_035541015.1 Candidatus Thermoplasmatota archaeon | reverse complement strand
GGAGGAGGCGCGGTCCTCGTGGCCGCGCCTCCTCCCACGAGGCCCTTGAGCGACGAGAGCTGCGGCGGCGCGTAGGAGCCCGCAAGCCGCGTGCTCACGACATCGTCGATCGCCCACGCAAGCGTCGCGGCCACCACGAGCGCGTTCCCGAGGAGGTCTCCCCCCGCGTTCCCGCCCCGCTCGAGCGTGGCGGCCGCAACCGCAAGCGCGGCGCCGCCGAGAAGCACGATGCCAAGGCCCGCCCGCGCGCCCACGCGCTCGCCAAGGAACGTGCGCGCGAGCACGATCGCAAAGAGGATCTCGGCCGTGAGGAGGAACGAGGCGTCCACGGCCGTCGTCCGAAGGAGCCCCGCGAACAGGAGCACGGGCGCGACGGCGCCCCCCGCAAGCGACATCGTGAGGAGCAGGGGCACGTCTCGGCGGGCAAAGCGCGCGCGCAGGAGGAACGGCGAGAGCGCCGCGCCGGCCAGGAGGTACGCGACCGAGGCGAGCGCAAGGGGGTGGAGATCCGCCGATTTGGCGACGACGTTCACGAGGCCAAACGTGACGGCGGAGGCAAGCGCGATCGCGGCGCCGGAGAGGAGGTTCCTGCGCATGTGCGCAGGAACGCAAGGTCCAAGTGCCGGATGAAGGTTCGCCTCGTCCATGCCGGGGATCGCGGGACCCTTGCACCGGCTCGACGATCCGCGCCTTGCCGCGCGCGTGCACCTCTTCCCCGAGAGCGTCATCCGCGAAATGACACGCCTTGCCGCGCGCCACGGCGCCGTCAACCTCGCGCAGGGCTTCCCGGACTGGGACCCGCCGCGCGAGGCCGTCGACGCGGCAGTCGAGGCCATGCGATCCGGCGGGCGCAACCAGTACGCGGTCACGTGGGGCGCGCCCGAGCTTCGCCAGGCCATCGCCCGCTGGAGCCTCCGCGACGGCCTTCGGCCCGATCCGGACGCAAACGTCACGGTCACCTGCGGCGCGACGGAGGCCATGATGGCGGCCATGCTCGCGCTGTGCGACCCGGGCGACGAAGTGATCGTGCCCGAGCCGTTCTACGAGAACTACGGCCCGGACGCGGCGCTCTCGGGCGCGCGGCCGCGATTCGTGCCCCTGTACCCGGAGCGCGGGTACCGCTTCGACGAGGAGGAGATGAAGGCCGCCTTCGGGCCCAAAACAAAAGCGCTCATCCTCAACACGCCCTCGAACCCCTGCGGCCACGTCATGCGCCGCGACGAGCTTTCGCTCCTGGCCGACCTCTGCACGGACCACGACGCGTTTGCCGTCACGGACGAGATCTACAACTTCCTCACCTACGACGGACACAAGCACGTCTCCATGGCCACGCTTCCCGGCATGGACGAGCGCACGATCACGATCCAAGGCGCAAGCAAGGTCTTCAGCGCCACGGGCTGGCGCGTCGCGTGGCTCCTTGCGCCGCCCACCGTGAGCGTGGCCCTGCGCCGCGTGCACGACTTCCTTACGGTGGGAGCGCCCCACCCGCTGCAGCTTGGCGTCGCCGCCGCGCTCGCGCTTCCCGACTCGTACTACGAGGAGCTTCGCGCCCGCTACGACGCGCAACGCCACCTCCTCGTGGGCCTCCTGCGCAAGGCGGGCTTCCGCGTCGATCCGCCCGAAGGGGCTTACTACGTCCTGTGCGACTTCCGCGACGTCGCCGCGCCGGCGGCGGCCAAGGAGGACGACCGATCGTTTGCCGAATGGCTCGTGCGCGAGATCGGGCTCGCCGGCGTCCCGGGAAGCTCCTTCTTCTCACGCGCCGAGCTCGGGCGAAGCCTCGTCCGGTTCCATTTTGCAAAGAGCGAGGCGACGCTGCGAGCGGCTCAAGCGAGGTTGGCGAAGCTGGGGTGACGAAGGTTCCACGGCGTCACGAAAACCGACTTAATGCACGGGGGGCATGGGAAGGCGCATGAAGCCCGCTCCGGGGCTCCTCGCCCTCGCTCTCCTGGCCACCCTTGCCACGCAGGTGGCGGCGAACCCGCACGAGACGGAGACCCCGCGCGAAGGGGACGCGGCCGAATACCGTCTCGTGCGCGGAACCGAGACCTTTCGCGCAATCTTCGAATGGCGGGTCGATCCCGTGTTCCTTCCGGACGGCCGCGTCGTTCCGTTGCCCACCCTTCGCGCAAGCCTCGTCGCCAACGCGGCCCCACTCGATCCGGGCGCCGCCTCTTCCCCGCCGCGCGCGTCCTTCCTCAACCCGCATGCGGACGACGGGCTCCCCCCGCCTGCAGCAGACTCCGTCGCCGTCCACTGGTCGAGCTACCCTTCCAACGCGGTGGCGTGGTCGATCTCGTGGCTCGACACGACGGACGGCGACCGCCGAGTCGCCACGCGCACCACGCTCGGACGGTGCGCCGACGCCGCGTGGCTCTTGCGATGGGCCGATCCCTCGTGCGCCAACGGCTCGCGCGCGACGCCAAGCGAGTCGCCGGGCCTGCCCGCGCGCGTCGACGGCGACGGATGGAGCCTCGAACGAGTGGCCATCCGGCGCGGCGCCGAGCCGCTGCGGCCGGTCCATCTCGGTCCCGTCGCGACGGCGCGGGTTCCCCTCGTGGAGTGGGGGGCGCGCGGGCCTGCCGACGGCGACCTTGCCGGAAACCCCTTCGCCGCCGCGCACGACGCGCTTGTCGCGCAAGATCCCGACGCGGCGGCGTACCTCGCCTCGCGTCCCGGCGCGCGCCTCCTTCAAGCGCGCCACGCCTTCGCGACCGCGCTCGTCTTCTCCGAGGAGCCGTGGAAGGACCGCCTGAAAGGCGTACCGTGCGTTTCGCCCGGCGCCGCGCGAACCCCCGGCGGCGAGTGGAGCGCGGGGTGGATCGACCACGACGGCAGCCTCTTTGGCATCGTCCAACGGATCGGTTCGCCAATCGCCCTCGACCGCGCGATCCACGCGGACCTCGACACCTACGGCCTGCGCCACCTCGGAGCCGCCCCCGCCGCCCGAGCGCCCGCGCCCCAGGCGCTCGCGGATCTCCTTGCGCTCGTTCCCCCGGAGCGAGGAGAGGTCGCCACCATCGACTACGACTTCTTGCCCCAAGGCGCCCTCGCGAGCGTTTCACGCGGCACCTGCGCGAAGGATCCGGTCACGGGCCGCGCGAGCTACACCGGCGCGTCGATCACGTTTGTCGACGGCGAGGCGCGCGGCACCCTCACGCTGGCCGCCGAGCGCGACCGCCCGCCGCTTCCGGCGGGCCTTTCGCCGGCCGCCGCCGCTCCGGCTTCCGCCGGCGGAGCGCGCATCGGGGGCGCTCCCCCCTCCGCCCCGCCGGCGGCCGCCCTCGCCGCCGGCGCGGCCGGGGCCCTCCTCGGCGGCGCGCTGCTGTACCACCGCATCCGGCCGACCGACGCGCTTGCCAATGCCAAACGCGCTCGCGTGTACCGCTTCGTATGCGAGGCTCCCGGCCAGACGATCCAGGACATCGCGCGAGGGCTCGGCCTTCCGCGCAACACGGTCGAGCATCACGTCCGCACGCTCGAGAAGAACGGATTCCTGCGCGTCCACGACGGGCCGCGGGGCAAGGCCGTGCTGCCCGCGACGTCGCGCGTCTACGAGCCCGTCCTCGACCGCGAGCACGTCCGCGACCTCCTCCGCATCCTCAAGGAGAGCCCCGGGATTTCCCAGCATGAGCTCGCCGCCCGGCTTGGCATGCGCAAGGGCCATCTCTCGACCCTCGTGCGGGACCTGGAGGCCTGCGGCTTCCTTGCGCGACGACGCGACGGGCGCAGCGTGCGGATCGATCCGGCGGGTTCCAGCCGATTCTGAAACGACTCAAGAGGGCGCAGGACGGCTTCCGCGTCATGAAGCTCGCCCTGCTCCTTGCGGCCGCGCTCCCGCTCGCCGGATGCCTCGCGGACGCTCCGGCTGCTCCTCCGCAGGCGCCGGCCTCGGAAGCCTTGGCCCCTGCGACGTCGTCGGAGCCGCCGCCCGCGGAGCCTTCGAACCCAGCGCCCGCCGGGGCCACGGACACCACGGCGCCGCCCGCGGGCGCGCCGCGCAACGTCTCGGAGCCGATCGGCGCGGAGGGGACCACCGAAGGAGAGCTTTGTCCGGGCGCCGCGGGACGGGTCGAACGTTGCGCGGTCTTCGGTGCGGCGCAGGGCACCCCGATTGCGCTTCCGGTCGTCGCGCGCCCCACGTTCCTCCACCTTCGGATCGACGTGGACGAGCCACCGTACGCGCCCCGCTGCGCGTACGCCGTGCTGTACCTGCGGCAGGGCGAGGAGTGGGTCCAGCAGGGCGATGCCGGAAAGGTCGTGCTCGGAGGCTCGCCGCTCGTCGCCGGCTGGATCCTTGGGGAGTACCCGCCCGGTTCGGAATTCCGCGTGGGCGTCTACTGCGGCGAGGACCGTCACGTCCAGCAGGGGCTCGTCACCCTGTACAGCGGGTTCGCCGCCGCGTTCCGGCTGCAGGGCGAACTGTTCCACGAAACCCTGGCGCGGGGGGAATCGGCAGCTCCTTAGGGACGCCGGGACCTTGGCAAGCGTGCGGGAGATACGGTACGACGTCTTCGCAAGCCCGCTCGGCCCGCTTCACGTGGGCGCATCGGACGCGGGCCTCGCCGCCATAGGGTGGGGCGGCGACGAGATCGCCTTCCGCGCCGCGGCCACGAAACGGTTTGGCGTCGAGCCGCTGCGCGACCCGAAGGCTGTGGCCCAGCCGGTCGAAGAGCTGTCCGCGTACTTTCGCGGCGAGCTTCGGACCTTCCAAACGCCCTTCGACCTCTCGTCGGGCACCGAGTTCCAGCGGCGCTGCTGGGAGGCGCTCCTGCGCATTCCGTACGGCGCGACGCGCACGTACAAGTGGGTGGCAAAGGAGGTCGGCGCGACGGACGGCTTCCGCGCCGTCGGCATGGCCAACCACCGCAACCCGCTCATGATCGTCGTGCCGTGCCACCGCGTCGTCGCGCACGACGGAACCCTCGGCGGATACGCCGCCGGCCTCGACGTGAAGCGCCGGCTGCTTGCGCTCGAATCCGGCGTGCGCCCGCTCGCGGCCGCGCCGGAATCTTGATCCGAGCCTCGCGCGCTTGCACGCCCGATGGAGCCCTACGCGTGGATGCCGCCGCCCTCGGTCGTCGAGTCGGCCAACGTCACGCGCTTTGTCCGGAAGCTCGGGCTCTCCTCGCCCGAGGAGCTGCTTTCGCGCTCGCGCGAGGATCCCGCCTGGTTCTGGGGCGCCGTCGAGCGGGAAATCGATGTTTCGTGGTTTCGTGGATATACGAAAGTCTTGGACGTGACGCGCGGCAAGGAGTGGGCCCGCTGGTTTGTGGACGGCAAGCTCAACCTCGCGCACGATTGCGTGGACAAGCACGCGGCGCGGCGGCCCGACGCCCGCGCCGTCGTCTGGGAGGGCGAGGACGGCGCGGTGCGGACGTGGACCTACGGCGAGCTTGCCGCGCAGACGAGCCGGCTCGCGGACGCGCTTTCCCGCTCGGGCGTGCGGCAGGGCGACGCCGTGGGCGTCTTCCTGCCGATGATCCCCGAGACGATCGCCGCGCTTTTTGCGATCGCGAAGATCGGCGCCATCTTCGTTCCCGTGTTCTCCGGCTACGGCGCCGACGCCGTCGCCAAGCGACTCTCCGACTGCGACGCAAAGGCGCTTGTCACGGCCGACGGGTTCTACCGCAAGGGCGCGAAGGTCGACATGAAACGAGTCGCCGACGAGGCGGTCGCGGCGTGCCCGACCGTGCGGCGGGTCGTCGTCGTGCGCCGCCTGGGTCTCGACGTTCCCTGGACGGCCGGGCGCGACGTGACGTGGGAAGAGGCGACTGCCGGCGCGCGCGCGGACCTGCCGGCGACGCCCGTCGACAGCGAGCACCCGTGGATGGTCATCTACACGAGCGGCACGACGGGGCGGCCCAAGGGAAGCGTGCACGTGCACGGCGGCTTTCTCGTGAAGATCGCGCAGGAGGTCCTCCACCAGACGGACCTTCGCGCAGGCGACGTGCTGTTCTGGTTCACCGACATGGGCTGGATCATGGGCCCGTGGGAGGCGGTCGGGTGCCTTGCGCTTGGCGGCACGCTTTTCCTCTACGAGGGCGCGCCCGACCACCCGAGCCCCGATCGGCTGTGGGCCATGATCGAGCGGCATCGGATCACGACGCTTGGCATCTCGCCCACGCTCGTGCGAGCGCTCCGGAAGCACGGCGACGCGCCGGTCCGCGCGCACGACCTCTCCTCGCTTCGGATCCTCGGCTCGACGGGCGAGCCGTGGAACCCGGAGCCGTGGCGGTGGTTCTTCGAGGTCGTGGGCGGCTCGCGCTGCCCGATCATCAATCTCTCGGGCGGGACCGAGGTCGGAGCCTGCTTCCTGTCGCCGCTTCCCACGACGCCGCTTCGCCCCTGCTCGCTTGGGCATCCCGCGCTTGGCATGGACGTCGACGTCGTGGACGACAAGGGCAATCCCGTGCCGCGCGGCACCGTCGGCGAGCTCGTCTGCCGCAAGCCGTGGCCCGGCATGACGCGGGGGCTCTGGAAGGATCCCGATCGGTACCTGGAGGCGTACTGGAGCAAGATTCCGGGCCTCTGGGTGCACGGCGACTGGGCCTCGATCGACGCCGAGGGCAACTGGTACCTGCACGGCCGAAGCGACGACACGATCAAGATCGCGGGCAAGCGCCTGGGCCCCGCCGAGGTCGAGAGCGCGCTTGTGGACACGGGCAAGGTGGCCGAGGCCGCCGCCGTTGGCATCCCGCACGAGACAAAGGGCGAGGCGCTGTGGTGCTACGCCGTGCTGCGCGCGGGCGTGCTCGCCACCGACGAGATGCGCGCGGAGCTTTCCGCCGCCGTCGCCGCGGCGCTTGGCAAGAGTTTCCGGCCCGACCGCATCCTGTTCGTCACGCAGCTTCCAAAGACGCGGAACGCCAAGATCCTTCGCCGCGCCGTCCGCGCCGCAGCCACGGGCAAGGACGCGGGCGACCTCTCCTCGCTCGAAAACCCGAAGTCGTTGGAGGAGATTCGCGCCGCGCGCTAGGCCGGCGCCTTCAGTCGATGGGCGGGCACGTGCACGGCGGCGGGACGGGCGAGGCGATGGGCCCGAGGACGGCGCACATGGCCATGTAGGGGTGGATGCCCCAGACGCACACGTCGCACGATTGCGGGTCGAGCATGTCCTTGCATTGGGCGCTTGCGCCCGGCGAAGCGGCAGTCGTTCCGGCAAACCCGATCAAGACGGCAATGGCAAGCAGCAGGCTCATGGACGCGCGCATGGGAAGCCCCCGGCCCGTGAGGCTCGTTCCGGCTCTTGGAGTTTTTGCGTCTACTCGCGGCGCAGCCACACGTCGCCCGTCGCGTACCGCTCGCGCGTGACGTCGCCGCGCCGCAGGGCTTCGAGCAGCTGCTCGTGCGCGTCTTCCATCGAGACGCCAAGCACCTCGGCCACTTCGCGCGTCGCCACGCGCTCGCCGGCGGGGAGCGCGGCGGCAAGCAGAGGCGGCGGCGCGGGCACGAGGAGCGTTCCGGTGAGGAATTGCACGACGCCCAGGAGCGCGGGGAGCGACTGGAATCCTTCGACGCGCGCGGTGCGCTCCCCCCACGTGACAAGGAGCGTGGGGTAGGCGCGTAGGTTGAGCGACTCGACGCCCGCAAGCGCGCCGCGGAACTCGCGCTCGGGCTCGCCCGTCGCGACGGCCTCGCGGAACTCGTCCTCGTCGATGCCCACCGAGGCGGCGACGTCCGCGGCGACCTCGACCCGCGAGACGTTGCGCGCGTCGAGGTACACGGCCTCCCGCAGCGCCCGCAGGTACGTCCGCTCCCGGTCGGGCGCGACCAGGCGCGCGGCGTGCACGTGGACGCACGCCGGGTAGGTGCTCGTCGCGCGGTCGCGCGTGGCCGCGTCGCCGCGGATGGGCATCCCCGTCGTGCGCTGCACCGCGGCGAAGAAGCGCTCGACGTCGAAGCCGATGCCCTGCGGATCGGGCAGGCGCTCGAACATGCCGCCAAGCAGCGGACGGAACTCGACCGACGGGTACCGATGCTCGAGCGCGCGGCGGACGGGCTCGAAGCCCCAGCACCAGACGCTGTACGGGTCCGTGAGAAGCTCGACGCGCACCTTGCCCGCCGGAGCGGGAGCGAGCGAGGCGTCGGGCGTGCGGGCGTACGAGACGGCCCACGCGCTTGCCTGCGATCCGATCGGACGTGCGGGATCTTCCGCCACGCCGACGACATGGACGCTCCCCGGAAAAGAAATGTGGCTTACGCGCGGGTGAGGACCGGCTCACGCGCTCGCCTTGCGGACCGACGGCAGCGCCACGCAGCAGCAGGTCGGGTCCGTGCACCGCTCGTGCACGAGCCCCTTCTCGACGAGGCAGCCGCAGTCGGCGCAGACGAGCTTCATGACGACCAAACGTTCCGCCATAAGGTATATGATTGGGCGGGCGAACTGCCGCCCCATGGCCCGGAGGCTTGGGTATATAAACCCCCGCCGAAGCAGGCGCGCCGGCAGGATCTGTCTTGTCGCCTTCACCGTCCTTGTCGTCGTGGCCTCGGCCATGCCGCTTGTCATGGCCGGGGGCGGGCACGGCGGCCACCACGGGCATCACGGGCCTGTCGATCCGCTGTCGCAGAGCGTGCAGCGGTACTTTGCGCCCGCCGGCGCGTTTGCGGAGGCGCCGCCTGCAGCCAGCGAGGTCGCCTTTGGCGAGAGCACTCCCGGCGGCACGCCCGAACCGGTCGTGTGGACGACGCAAGCCTCGTACAACGGGGCGATCAAGTCGAGCGTCTACCTCCGCTTCTGGGTCCGAAGCGACACGCCAAACGTCGCGCTGTTCTCGCCGCAAAGCGGCATGAGCTTCACGGCCGTGCTCGCCAAGAACGGCGAGCCCATCGAGGCCACGCGCTCGTACGTGGGCGTGGACGGCGGCATCCTCGAGGCCGGCCGCGTGTACGACCTTCGCATGTTCCTGCCCGCGGCAGACGTTGCGTTTGCCAAGGGCGACAGCGTCGAGATCTGGCTCACGTTCCTTGGCACGAACCCCGGATCGAACCCCGTCGCAAAGCTCCTCGTCGGCGGCGAGACTCCCTCGTCGGCGAGCTGGACCTTCTCCATCGCAAGCCTCGACGAGCTTGGCCACAGCCACAATGGGTTCCCCCACTTCCCCCTGCAGGGCTTCCCGCTCGACGACCTCCGCGCAGGCGTTCCCGGCGGCGTGGTCATCAACGTGAAGGCGTTCCACTGGGGCTTCTCGCCGAACCCCATCGTCGTGGCCAACGGCTCGCACGTGTTCCTGCGCATCTACTACGACAACGAGGCCGACGACGCCGAAATCATGGAAGGCGTCGTGGACCACCCGGAGCAGCCCGACGGGGCCGCCCACAGCTTCAGCCTCGAAACCTACAAGCGGGGCCTCGTGACGCGCCTGTACCCCGGCGAGGTCGTCGTCATGGACTTCCTGGCCGACCGCCCCGGCGAGTACATGTTCCTCTGCACGGTGTTCTGCGGCGAGTCGCAGGACGCAAGCCGCGGGCACGGCCAGACCATGCACGGCCAGCTCGTGGTCCAGAAGAGCGCGGCCGAGGTCGCAATCGAGGAGCAGCTGCGCAAGACGGCGGTCGAGGAGGCCCAGAAGCAGAAGACGCCGGGGCTCGCGGCGTTCGCCGTCCTCGGCTCGCTTGGCGTGCTGGCCGTGCTGCTGCGGCGGCGCGGCTAGTTCCGGTCCGCCGGCGGCCTAGCGCTTTCCGCTCTCCTTCTCGCTCAGGGGCTCGCAGATGGCCGACGAGCGCTCCAGGTAGCGGTTGAAGCCGATGATGGCGATCTCGCTTCCGAACTCCGCGATGCGGCGCAGGCTCCACGCGATGGCGCGAAGGTCGGCAAGCGCGATGGGATCCTCGACCTTGTCGTAGCAGTCCTGCACGAGGTTGTCGACGTCCTTCTCGACTTGGTTTGCAAGCTCGATCGCGCGGTTCACGAGCTTGACGTCGCGCGTGAACACGCCGGCGAGCCCGTCGGCCACCACCTTGGCGGCGCTGTCGGAGACGACCTTGAAGCGGTGCACGAGCGGCTCCTCGGGGCGCTTGCGCTGGTCGAGAAGGTGCAGCACGTTGTGCGCGATGGATTCGCCGTAGTCGGCGATCGTCTCGAGGTTCTTGCTGATGAGCCGGTTCCCCAGGATCGGTAGCGTCTCGGTGAAGCCGACCTTCTCCGCGAGCACCGGGTCCATCTGCGCCGAGAGGAGGAGGCGCAGCGTGAGCCAGTACATCATGTCCGCCTCGTCCTCGCGCTTGGCCGCGTCCTTGGCAAGCTCGGCGTCGTTGCGGACGAGGCTCTCGATCGCTTCCTTGTGGATGGTGCTTCCGATCGTGTAGAGGCGCTTCATGACGCTCTCGATGGGGAAGCGCGCGGGATCCACGCTGCACTGGAGCTCGATCTCGTCGGCCGTCTCCTGCAGGATGCCCATGCCCATGAGCTTGTTCGCCGAGGCGCGGACCTCCTGGATGTGATGGCTCTTGATGCGGCCCTTGCTGCGGATGCGGATCACGTTGCGGCCGATGACGTAGTTCCCCACGACGATGCGGCCCAGCATGCCCGGCTCGTCGCACAGGTCCGCGTTCACGATGTACTCCACGTCGGCGTGGTGCGGCTCCTGCTGGCCCTTGCTCGCAAGCACGCGCAAGGTTCCGTCCTTGGCCTCCTCGAGGAGCACGACGTCGCCCTTGCGGATCTCCCACCGCTCGACCCAATTCTTCGGCAACGACACGCTCAACGTCGAAGCGCCTACTTTCTGGACCTTACGAGATTCCACAGCCACCGCCCAGTCCTATTTGAGAGCGATTCCTACATACTTATAAGTACTCGGGGCTGGCGAGGGGGCTGGATAATGGCGAAGCCGATGCTGGCAGGCGGAAGCCACCGCGCCCCAGAAGGGGGAAGAGGGTACAGAGAGCGGAAAACTCTCTTGGGGCGGGTGGACGTGAACTTCGCGGCCGCAAGCGGCCGTTGGTTCAGAGGTTTGCGCTCGGTTTCTCATGTTGGGAGGCTGAGAAAGGGGGCCCGAGGCGCAACCCTCGGACCGGCATAATGACGGCCCTCTCTTGATGCCTGCCTGCTTACAGTATTTACCACATACGAAATCCGTATCGGCACCTGGAGCCGTCTGCCCGCGCTTTCCCGGCCTGCCCGCCGAAAGCTTAAGCCGGCAAGGTCCCGGTGCCAAGCCGCCGTGGAAACGCTTCCCCCGCACGTCACCGTGCTTGACGGCTACGTCGACGAGCCCGCCTGCTTTGGCGTCCCGCCCTACATCAGCCCGCACGCCCGAAACGTGGCGGGCGTGGTCGCCGAGCTTGGCGGCTCCGTGAGCTACCTCACGATCGACGAATGGCGAAAGCGCAGCCCCAAACGGGAAGCGCTCAAGCGCGAAGGCTACCTGCTCGTGATCGCAGGCGCGCTCGTTCCCGGCAAGTACCTCCGCGGCACGCCCGTCTCGCTGCGCGAGGCCCGGCAGATCGCGGCGGACTTCCCCGGCCAGTCGATCCTCGCCGGATCGAGCGCAACGTACGGCTTTGGCGTCGGGGGAGGCCGCCCGCCGCAAGGACGCGAGGAGCTCCGGTCCATCTTTCAACACCTCTGCTTCCTCGATGTGGACGCGTACCTCTTCGACCTCTTCGAGAAGGGGAAGGGCACGCAGCGACGAAAGACCATGGACGAGTGGGCCCGCTGGCCCGTCCTTGGCGCGCACGTCGTCCGCCAGCATCCGGACCACCCGCAGCCGCTCATCGCGGAGATCGAGACGTACCACGGCTGCGTCCGCTTCGTGAACGGCGGCTGCAGCTTCTGCATGGAGCCCGCCGAGGGCGCGCCCAAGTTCCGCCCCGTGCAGCAGGTCGTGGACGAGTGCGAGGCGCTTGCCCGCGAAGGCGTCGTGAACTTCCGCATCGGCGGCCAGGCCGACTTCTTCACCTACGGAACGACGCAGGTGGGCCAAAGCGAAAGCCCGGCGCCCAACCCCGACGCGATCGAGGCGCTGCTTGCGGGCATTCGAAAGCGCTGCCCGGGCCTTCGCGTCCTGCACATCGACAACGTGGACCCCGGCATCGTGTTCGACCACCCGCAGGAAAGCGAGCGCATCGCGCGCCTGGTCGCCCACCACTGCACGGACGGGAACATCGCCGCGTTTGGCCTCGAGACGGCCGACCCTTCCGTCCACGACAAGAACAACCTCAACGTCACGGCCGACGAGTGCCTCGCCGCCATGCGTCTCTTGAACAAGGTCGGCGCGGAGCGCGGCCCCACGGGCATGCCGAAGTTCCTCCCAGGCCTCAACTTCATCTGCGGGCTTCCCGGCGAGAGCCTTGCGACCTACGACCACAACCGCCGATTCCTCCAGCGCGTCCTCGACGAGGGCCTCCTCGTGCGCCGCATCAACATCCGCAAGCTCCTCGAGCAGCGCATCGCCGGCGGCGCCGACACGAGCGCGTTCTTCAAGTTCAAGGAATGGACGCGGGCAAACGTCGACCGGCCGATGCTCCGGCGCATGCTCCCCGTCGGCACGATCCTTCGAAACGTGTATCTCGAGTCGCGCGAGGGCCACCTCACGTACGGCCGGCAGATCGGAAGCTACCCTCTCCTCGTGGGGCTCCCGTACGACATGGTGCTCGACCGGTTCGTGGACGTGGCGATCGTGGGCCACGGCGAGCGGAGCGTCACCGCCGTCGAGCACCCGCTCGACGTGAACCGCGCAAGCCTGCGCGCGCTCACGGCGCTTCCGGGCGTGGGCGCAAAGCGCGCAGCGCGCATCGTTCGGGCGCGGCCGTTTGCCGACGCGGGGGCGTTTGTGGCGGCGTTGGACGACGCGGACGTGGCTCGCGCCGTCCTCCCGTTCGTGCGGACGGGCTGATGTATACACATGTATACATTCGTATACATCGCATCGAGACGCGCGATCGCGCGGCCTAGAACCACACGTGGATGCGCCCCTTGCTCGGCCACTGGGAGGACAGGTCCTGGTTGTACACCTGGAGGATCTCGTTGGGCGAGAAGTCGAGCGGATCGATCGTGATCGTGGCCGTCGTGCCCGAGAACCAGCACGAGCCGCGGCAGACCTGGCCGTTCACCTTGAAGACGACGCGCCCGTTGCCGAACACGGGGTCGGCCAGCTCGTCCTGGATCTGCACGACCCCGCCCCCCCAGCACCACGAGCAGGTGGCCGTGAAACGGGCGGAAAGCGCGCGCCCCACCGACTGGGCTTCGCTTGCGGCGTAGGCGACAAGCGGGTTGCAGTTGACGACGAGGATCTGGACGGTGCAGGGCGGGATCGGGGGGTTGCCGGACTCGTACTGCCGGTACTGGAAGGTCCACGAGTCGGAATCGGCCGACGCAGGGGGCGCGGCCGCGGTCACCAGCGCGACCAGGCACACGAGCGGGAGGATCGTTCGCATGGCAACGGAGACGGCGGCCGGCGGGATGGCGTTTGTTCCAACTTTCCCGTCCGTGTGCACCCGATTGTGTACATCGCTTCAGGGGCCGTACAAATCTTCCCACAGGTCTGCAAACTCTTCGAGGATGCCCGGCGCCGGCGGGAAGCTTGCCAGAAGCCGCCGCACGCGGTCGGGGTCCGAAAGCTCATAGCCGCGCTCGTCGGCGGCCTGCAGCAGGCCCGCGTCGGAGAGGCGGTGGAGGTGGTAGCTCACGGTGGCACGGCTGATTCCCAGCCGCAAGGCGATGTCCTTGTTGGCAAGGGCGCCTTCGGAAAGGAGGAGGAGCGCGATCTTCGCCGCGACGGGGCGGCGAAGGATCGCGAGCAGCCTTCGTTCTCCTGCCCGCGGCGCGCCGGCGGCGGCGGGGTAGTAGCGGAGGAACTCGCCATGGGTCTCGGCGCGAAGGAGGCCGCCCTCCGCAAGGCGCCGCAGGTGGTAGCTTGCAAGCGCGGGCGAGACGCCAAGCTGCCGCTCGACCTCGCGGACGTGGAGACCGGGGTAGCGGCGGATGAGGTCGAGGACCTTCTCGCGGACGGAGACGTCCTCGCCGGCCACGCTCATGGCGGGTTGCCCTTTGCGCGGGCGAAGCGCGCAAGCAGCGGCGCCGCGAGCAGCAGCGCGATCGCAAGGTCGGCCATTCCTAGGAGAAGCTCGAGATGCTCGTGGGCCACGCGCCCCGTGAAGATGGCCCAGGCGCCAACGAAGCCCTTGGCGCCGAGGATCGCAAAGGCGCCAAAGACGTAGGGAAGCCAGCGGTTGGCCGTGGCGCGGTAGCTTTTCCACGCGACAAGCGCAAGGCCTGCGCCGACCAAACCGACGATCGCCAGCACGGCAGACGTGATCTCGTGGATGTGGACCATGAGAGCCGGAGCCAGGCGCGGGGCTCTTGAGCTTTCCGGATTCCGAGTTAGAGGAGCGTCAAAAGTTTGATGAGTGTCAAAGCGTTCGGAAACTTGGGATCTCCATGAAGGCCCTGCGTCTTGCGATTCCGATTGCCGTGCTGGCGGTTCTGGCCCTTGCCGGCGGCGCCCAAGCGCACAGGACCGCCTACACGCCCGACGACCGGATCCGGCTCGTCTACGGAAGCCTTGGAGAGCCGCTCTACACCTTCCAGAAGTCGGGCCTTGACCTTGGCATCTTCGACAACGCGACGGACGCGCCGGTGACCGGACTTGGCGCCGACGTCGAGGCGGGCACGCCTGCGCGCATCAACGTCTCACTCCTTTACGGCGGAGCACGCCTGGACCTCACCCCCACGATGGTCGCCCAGCACGGCCGCAACGGCTGGTACACCTACCCGTACGTGCTCACGCAGCCGGGCGTCTATTCCCTGCGCATCGAGGGCACGATCAACGGAACGGTCGTTCAGCTCACGATTCCGCCGCTCCACGAAGTGCGCGAGCTCGACGAAATCATGTGGCCCGCGCGCGCTCCGCTGCCCGACGAGCAGCAAGCGCAGCTCGACGCGCTACGGGCCGATTTCGACGCCGCGCTGGCCCGCATGGACCGCACGCGGGGCCTGCCGGGCTTCGAGGGCCCCGCCGTGCTTTTGGCGGTCGCGGCCGCGCTGGCGGTGGCCACGCCCCGGCTCCCGGGACGTCGATGAACGCGCTCTTGGTTCCGGCGCTCGCCGGCGCGAGCCTGCTCCTTGCGCTGCTGTGCGCCGCGCCGGCGCAGGCCCACGCCGTGCTGCTGGACGCCGTCCCCGGCCCCGGTCAGCACGTCCTCGACCCGCCGCGCGTGGTCTTCCTGCGCTTCACCGAGGACGTCGAGAAGGCCTACACGCGCGCCGAGGTCGTCGATCCCGACGGCGTCCGGCGGGACACGGGCGACGTGCGGTTCCAGGAGTCCAGGCGCAACGAGATCCTCGTTCCGCTTGCTCCGCTTGCCGACGGGATCTACACCGTCCGCTGGTACACCCTCTCGATCGACACGCACACCGCGCAGGGCAGCTACCTCTTTGCCGTGGGCAACGCGACGCTCGATCCCGCGCAAGCGGCCGCCGGAAGCGCGCGCCACGCGCATGCGCAGGACGTGGCGTTCTGGGCCGAGTCGGCCGGCCGCGCCGCGTTCTTTGCGGGCGCGGCGCTGGCCGCGGGGCTGGCTGCGTTTGTCCTGCTCGTCGCCGGGCCGGTCCTGCGCGGGGTTCCCGACGCGCTGGCGAAGGCGGCCCTGGTCGCCTCCGTGGCGGCAAGCGTCGGCGGGGCCGTGGTCCTGGCCGCCTTCGCCGCACGCGTGGGCGTCGACGTCGCCGGCGCCGTCCTCGGCACGCAAACCGGCGCGCTCCTCTTGGCGCGGACGCTGCTTGCCGGCTCCATGGCGGTGGTCCTCGCGGCGGCGTGGTCCCGCCGTCGCTCTTTGGTCCTGTGGCTTGCGATTGCGGGCCTTGGCGGCCTGACGCTTGCGACGACGTCCTTCTCGGGGCACGCGGGGGCAGTGCGCGGATGGGGGTTCCTGCCCGTCCTGGCCGACCTTGCCCACTTGGTTGCAGGCGCCGGCTGGCTGGGCGGCGTCGTCGGGCTCCTGCTCGTGGCCAAGGACCGGTCGGAGACGCAGGCGGGCGCCCTTGTGTCCACCTTCAGCCCGCTGGCCGTCGCCGCCGTTTCCGTCGTCGTTGGCACCGGCGTCTTCGCAAGCCTGCTGCACCTGCCGCGCGTCGAAGACCTTTGGAGCACCCTCTACGGCCTGGCGGTCGTCGCGAAGGCCTCGCTCGTGGCGCCCTTGGTCGCCCTTGGCGCCTACAACAAGTTCCGCCTCGCGCCCGCCCTCTACGCCGGCCGCGCGCCGCCCTCGCGCCTGCGGCGATCGGTCGCGGTGGAGGCCGTCCTCTTTGCCGGAATCCTCGCGGCCGCGGGCGTCCTCGCTACCTCGCCGCCGCCCGAGGCCGTCGAACCCGAGCGCGGCGGTCCGCTGCTCCTCGAAAAGACGTTGGAGCGGACGCACCTCGTGGTCGCCATCGCGCCCAACCCGCCGGCCGTGGGCAACCAGAGCATCACCGTGGCCGCGCACGGGCTTGGGGGGGCGCTGCCCGACGGGACGGAGGTCTTCCTCAAGCTCGCCGCGCCGGGCCGGCCCGAACCCGACGCGCTGCTCGCGCCCGAGCGGGCAAGCGCCGAGACGTGGTTCCTGTCGGGAGGGTTGATGACCGAGCGCGGCGCATGGACCCTGTACGTGATCCTGCAGCGCCCCGACGAGTACGCAAAGGTCAGCTTCCCAGTGGTGGTCCAATGAAGGCCGCCATCGCTTTGGCGCTCCTGGCGACGGCCATGGCCGTCGCGCTGCCGACGGCAAGTGGGCACACGCCCGAGCACAAGCCGGACGGCTTTTCGAGCCCCGCCATCCCGGCGGGCCAATCGTGGAACCGCACCTTCGAGCAGGAGGGGACGGCATACTACCACTGCCATCCGCACCCTTGGATGGAAGGCATCGTGCGCGTCGATGCCGCTGCGCCGCAGCGCGGGCTCGTCCTCGTGCGCATGCGGGAGTATCGGTTCGACCCGGCGGAGATCCACGTCGCGCCGGGGACGCTCGTCGAATGGGTCAACGACGACAACGACACCCATTTCGTCGTCGAAAGCAAGCCGCCGCCGGAGAGCGGCGGCGGAAGCGCGGTGCCGACCATCGAGCTGTCCTTGGCTGCAGCCAGCGTCCTGGCGGCGGCCAGAATTTGCCGCCGGCCGGCATGACGCTGCCGAACGTTTATATAGCCCCTCCGCGATGGGCGCAACCCTCAAACGGTGTCCGCATGGTCGAATTCCGCGTCGTGATCTCCGATCCCAAGGAGGGCAAGAGCTACCAGGTCAACGTGACCGGTCAGCACGCCAACGTTCTCGTGCGCAAGCGCATCGGGGAGGAGATCGACGGCATGTTCGTGGGCCTTCCCGGCTACAAGCTCAAGATCACCGGCGGAAGCGACCGCGACGGCTTTGCCATGCGCTCGGAGCTTCCCACGTCGGGCCGAAAGCGCCTGCTCGTGGCCGACAGCACCGGCTTCCACCCGGCGCTTGGCGGCATGCGGCGCAAGAAGAGCTTCCGCGGCAACGAGGTCGGCCTCGAGACGGCGCAGATCAACACGATGGTCGTGACGCACGGGCCCAAGCCCGTGGCCGAGCTCGTGCCGAAGAAGGAAGAGAAGAAGTAAGAGCCGCTCGGCTGCCGCCTTGCGGAACGGGCTTTCTCGCGCCGCTTCCGCCGCCCACAAATCCTTTTAACCAGCGGCGCTCTCCTCGGGTGCTTCCATGAAGGTTCCCAAGCAGCCCGAGGTCAACATCGGCATGATCGGCCACGTCGACCACGGGAAGACGACGCTCACGCAGGCGCTCACGGGCGAGTGGACGGACCGCCACTCCGAGGAGCTCAAGCGCGGCATCTCCATCAAGCTTGGCTACGCCGACACGGCAATCTACAAGTGCTCCTCGTGCGCGGAGCCGCAGTGCTGGGGCACGGATCCAAAGTGCTCGAACTGCAGCGGCAAGTGCGAGCTCGCCCGGACGGTCTCGTTCGTGGACGCGCCCGGCCACGAGACGCTCATGGCCACGATGTTGAACGGCGCCTCGCTCATGGACGGCGCGCTGCTTGTGATCAGCGCGGCCGAGCCGTGCCCGCAGCCGCAGACGCGCGAGCATCTCATGGCGCTTACGATCACAGGCGTGAAGAACATCGTGATCGTGCAGAACAAGATCGACCTCGTGCCCGAGCAGAAGGCGCTCGAGAACTACGAGCAGATCAAGGCGTTCGTGAAGGGCACGATCGCCGAGAAGGCGCCCATCATCCCGGTCTCGGCCCAGCAGAAGGTGAACATCGACGTGCTTCTCGCGACGCTGGAGAAGGTCATCCCGACGCCCGAGCACGATCTGTCCAAGCCCGCGCGCATGTACATCGCGCGAAGCTTCGACACGAACCTGCCGGGCTCCTCTCCCAAGGACCTCAAGGGCGGCGTCATCGGAGGCTCGCTCATCCAGGGCAACCTCAACGTGGGCGACGAGATCGAGATCCTCCCCGGGCGGAGGATCGAGGAGCAGCACGGCAAGGTCCGGTACGAGCCGCTGCTCACGAAGGTCACGGGCCTCGTCGCCGGCGGAAAGTCGTACAAGACGGGGAACCCGGGCGGGCTCATCGGCGTGGGCACGCTTCTTGACCCGGCCGTCACCAAGAGCGACAGCTTGGGCGGCCGGCTGTGCGGGAAGCCCGGCACGCTTCCGCCCATGCTCGAGGCTTTCACCATGGAGGTCACGCTCCTGGACCGAGTCGTCGGCACGGCCGAGGACCTCAAGGTGGACGTCGTGAAGACGCGCGAGCCTCTCATGCTCAACATCGGCACGGCCACGACGGTGGGCGTCGTGACGAGCGCGCGCGGCAGCACGGTCGACGTGACGCTCAAGCTTCCGGTGTGCGCGGTGAAGGAGCAGCGCGTCGCGCTCTCGCGGCGCATCGGCCAGCGCTGGCGCCTGATCGGTTACGGGGTGATCCGGTGAGCGACGGCGCCGCCAAGCGCCCCGTCCTCCTCGACACAAACGCCCTCATGATGCAGTTCCAGTTCAGCGTGGACGTCGAAGCCGAGCTTCGTCGCGTGCTGGACTTTTCGTACGAGATCGTGGTTCCAAGCACGGTCGTGGACGAGCTCTCCGCGCTCGCCGAGGAGTCCGTGGGCAAGGACAAGCAGGAGGCTCGCATGGCGCTTCAGCTTGCCAAGAGCTTCAAGGTCCTGCCCGCGGAGGGTGAGGGCGACGCCTCGATCCTGCGCCTGGCGGAGAAGCTCAACGCGATCGTGGTGACAAACGACAAGATCCTGCGCGCGCGGCTGCGCGCGAAGAACGTCCCCAACATCCACATGCGCAGCAAGGCCTTCCTCACGCTCGAGGGCCACGCGGGCTTCTAGGCAAGGCTCCATCCTCAAGCTTCATATCCGGGCGCTCCGTAGCCACCCCAAGGATGGCGCGCCTCATCTTCGTCGACGAGGGGGAGCAGGCCAAGGTGGCCGAGGCGGCCGCCCGCGTCGCCGGGGACGTGGGGGCGGTCGTGACGACGAAAACCCCCGCGGTCGTTGAGTTTGTCGACTGGAGGCCGGGCGAGGGCAGCTTCGCGCGGCAGGGGTACGTCGGCATCTACCAGAAGTTCGGCGACCCGGAGCTCCAGATCCTCGTGGACGTCGCGGCCGAGTCGGCACGGCGGCTGTTCTGGACGACAGTCCTCCTGGAGCTTCTCGTGATCGCGCTCGTCTTCGCGCTTGCGCCTCCCATCTCCGCGTGGTTTGCGGCAAGCGTCGTCCTGTGGGCGGCCTTCGTCGTGGTCGCGCTCGTCTACGTCGGGACCTGGCGGTTGTCGGGCCTGCTCGAGCGCGAGTTCCTGGAGCGGCTGCGGCAGGAGGTTTCGCGCCAAGGCGCCGTGCGGACGCCCATGGAGATCGAAGAGGCCACCGCCCGCGCGCGCGTGCTCGCCAAGGTGCGGATCGCGCAGCTCAAGAAGGATCTTCGGGCCTCCCGGCCATCGCCAAGCGCAAGGGACCTGTTCCGGTTTGGGCGTGCCGCGACGGACGAAGGCGCGTCGGAGACCGAGCGCGCCGCGCAGGACAAAGACGAGGAGAAGCGTCAGCGCCTGCTTGCCCTCAAGCGCGAGCTTGACGAAAAGCGGCGCGACGACGCGCGACCGTGAAGTTATTATCTTCTCTGCGCGATACGCAGGCGGATGGGATGACTCATGCGCGCCTACCCAGCGTTTCCGCTCGCGCTCTCGCTCCTTCTCATGGCGCCGCTCGCTGGTTGCCTTGGCGTCGACAACATGCCCGAGTTCCGCGAAGCGCTTGGCTTCCACCGAGCGCGCGAGGCCCTGGGCCTTGCGCCCGAAGCGCGGGCCGCCCTGCTGCCCGTGGCGTCGATCGAGTCCTCCGCGTCGGTCGCGCGGGTGGGCGAGACCGTGCGCTTCTGGGCCAGCGCGGTCGATCCTCAATCTCTCCCGCTCGTGCACACGTGGGACTTCGCGGACGGCCAAGCCTCCGCGGGCGAGCGCACGTCCCACGCGTGGAGCGCCCCTGGCCCCTACGTCGTGACCCTCAGCAGCCGCAACTCGGCGGGCCTCACGTCCGTCGCACAGGTGGAGATCCGCGTGGTGGCCAACGCGGCGCCCACGATCGATGCCCTCGTCGTCGAACGGGGAGGCGCAAAGACCCACGAAGCGCTTGCAGGCGAGCTTCTCGACCTGCGGGTCCTGGCCGCCGACGCCGACGGCGACTCCCTTTCGGTCGCTTGGGACTTGGGCGACGGCCGCTCAGGGTCCGGGCCCCGCGTCACGCACGCCTACGCCGCCGGCGGCGTGTACGCGGTGCGCGTGACCGTCTCCGATCCCTACGGCGCTTCCGCTTCGGCGACGGCCGAGCTTCGCATCCACTTCGAGGAGACCGTCGCGGGACGCATGGGGCACGCCGATCCGCCCGCCCGCCACGTGTTCCCCGTCGCTGCGGGCGCGACCTCGCTTTCCGTGGCGCTTTCCTTCCCGGCCTCCGGAGGCGTCAACGACCTCGACCTTGCGCTCGTCGACGCGTCGGGGCAGCGCGTCGCGCAGGCCAAAACGCCGACTGCGGCCGGCGAATTGGGCTTGGCCAACGAGTGGATCGGGCTCAACGCCGCCGCGCTTGCCGGCCGGGCGCCGGGCCCGTGGGCGCTCCTCGTCGAGCGGACGGGCGGGCTGGACGTCGCCTACGAGCTTGCGGTGAGCTTGCGGTACTGACCGAAAAGCCCATAAGCGGTCCGCCGGAATGACCGGCGTCCCTCCATGAAGCGAAAGGACAAGAGCCTGGAGGATCTCGACGCCGAGATCGCAAGGCTGGAAGCCGAGCTCTCGGCCTTGGGAAAAGGCGGCGCAGCGGAACCGCCCGCGCCGGCGAAGCGGCGCGGATTGTCCTTCGGACGCGCGCGCGGGGACGCCGCCTCGGAGCCGCCGGCCGAAGATCCGGCGCCATCGCCGCCTGCCTCGCCCGCCAAGGGATTCTTTGCAAAGATCCCGATCGCCAAGATCCCCCGCGCCAAGAAGGCCGGGGCGCCTGCTGCCGACGCGCGGCAACCGCCGGCGGCCTCCGCGCTTCCGCCGACCTCGGGCGCGTCCTGGGACAAGAGCGGGCGTACGTGGAAGCGGACCGCGCCGGACCAGAAGCCCGTCTACGTTCGACGCGTGGTCGATCCCTCGGGCGAGGTGCGGGAAGAGCCTGCCGATGCGGTTGCGCTGGGACTGGCGCCCGCGCCGCGCCGCGTCTTTGGTTTTGGTCGCGGCCGCGAGGAGCCCCCACCCTCGGATCCGGCGGCGGGTCCGACGCCGGCAAACGGCGCGCGCCGCCGTTGGATCGTACCGGCGGCCATCGTTGTGGTCGCCCTTTTGGCGGGCGCCGCGCTTCTGGGCTCGGGGTACCTGGGGGGAGTCGGCAGCGACGCTGCGCAGGCGCCGGTGGTCGCGCTCTCGGCGACCGGCGGCGTCCTCGACGCCGACGCGCGCACGCTGCGGGCGCTCTCCGGCCGGGCCGTCGTGCTCGACGCGGCGGGGACGGCCGATCCCAGCCGCACCGGCGTCTCGTACCATTGGGACTTCGGCGACGGGCGTTCGGGCACGGGCGAATCCGTGCAGCACACGTGGACGAGCCCCGGCACCTACACCCTTACGCTTACCGCCCGCAACGAGCGCGGATCGACCGTGCGCGCGATCGACGTGACCGTCATCTCGCTTACGCCGCGGTTCGCGATGCTCGTGAACGACACGCCCGTCTCCGACGCCAACCCCGTGTTTCGCGGCGACACCGTGCGCCTCGACGCGACGACCTCCACCGTTCCGACCGGCACGACGTATGCGTGGCGCATCGACGGCGTGGCCCCGCGCCAGAGCGGGCCTTCCGTTCCTTCGGGCGCCACGACGCAGTTTGCGCCAAGCGCGCCCGGCCTCTTCTCCGTCCGCCTCGTCGTGACGGAGCCGGCCGGCGTGTCGGCCGAGACGACGGCCGTGCTCGTGGTCAACCAGCGCCTCCCGGACGACTTCGTCATGGCCAACACGACCACAGAGTCGCGGTCCGTCAATCGCACCTTCGTCCTGTTCTCGGACGCCCAGATCGTCCCGGCCAGGGTGCGGATCACGCTCGAGTTCTCCTCCAACGTCTCGGCCGGGGGCTCGCCGCTGCCCGACCCCGGCGTGCTGCCGGTCAATCCCAACAACCTCACGCTGCACGTGCACGACGAGAACGGGAACCTCGTGCGCGAGGACACCTCCGCCAACGCTCCCAAGGTGATGGAGATCGACAACCCGGCCGTCGCAGGCCGCGCTTCGTGGCTCGCCGAGGTCCGGCGCCCGCCCGGAGGGCTCGAGGACCAGCCCTTCCGGCTCATTATCGAGATCTTCTACCGCGCCGCCTAGGTCAGAGAACGGCGCCGATCGTCGGGCTGTCGAGGAAGTCCATGTCGAAGAATGCGATCCCCTGCCGCATGCCGTCCGCGTCCAGCCGGTCGCGTCCGGCCGCGCGTGCGATCGCGGACGCCCGCAGCCAAACGTCGGCCAGCGCGTTCCAGAACTCGTGCTCGAACACGCGGGCCACGTGGGCTTGGTAGCCTCCCGCGTCCACGCCGTGGCAGGCCAAGCCGTAGAGGTGGTCGCGCGCAAGCAGGGTGGCCGCGTACGCGCGGGCAAGCGCCGCGGCCGGCTCGTCGGCGGGAAGCCAATCGAGCTCGGACACCCGCAACTCCCCGAGGGGCTCCGTGCGGCCGGAGGCGCCAAGGCGCAAGCGTTGGATGCGCAGTCCTTGCAGTCGCCAGGTCTCCCACGAAAGGTCGGGCGCGACGCGGATCGGAAGCGAGAGGCCGTCCTTGGCGGCAAACGCCGCTCGAACAAGCGCCATCCGGACGCGCGCGAGAGCCTTCGGATCCGCCGGCGACGGGGGATCCCGCCGCACGACGCGGCCGGCGTCGAGGTCGCACAGGGCGCCCAAGAGCAGCGCAAGGTCGAGGCTTGCAGGTACGTCCTTGAGGTCGTTCCGCACCGATTCGGCGGTGGCAAACAATCCTCGCCGCTGGGCTTGCGAGCGGAAGGCCTCGAAGACCGAACGCGCTTCGGCGACGCGCGCTTCGAGGTTCGGCAGGAACTCCTCGGCGCGAAGGCCCGCGAGGGCCGGCGGCGCGTCGGCGGTCCAGGTGCCCGGGCACGCGCGGTTGATGCTCACCTGCGCTCGCTCGAGCACGTGCGTCGAGTACGGAAAGGCGCGGCACGGCCGGGGACGCTCGTCGTAGATCGAGCAGGCGCGGTCGGAGGCGAGGAACACGCACGCGCCATTGCCGCCGGCGAGCTTGAGCGAGGGCTCCTGACCGTCTGCCACGCCCGGTCGCGTGCGCGGGTCGGAACGCAGGCGTGCGGCCTCGGTGGGCGACAGTCCGGCGGGACAAAGGCAGCAGAAACCGCAGCCCGGCAGGCAGCGGAAGGTGTTGGATTGAAGCTCACTTGCCTCGATGTTCACGAGCGGAAAAGGAGGGCGGCCGCAAAGAAACTTTGGCCGCCGATTCGAAAGGAAACGGATTTGGCTTGACGGGTCGAGGAACCTCGGGTCCGGCCTACCGCTTCTTCTTCTTGGTGGTCTTCTTGGCGGCCTTCTTCTTCGTGGCCTTCTTCTTTGCCATTTGTACCCTCCGACTTATATAATGGGCGACTTCCTTATAAAGCTGTTTATTTGTAGGAAACGAACGGACCGAACGCTGGCCTGTCCGTCCGAAACGGCCGCCTGTTTCGCATCGTCTATCGTCGATTGGCCGCCATCCAAGCGGCGCCAGCAAGCGCCAGCAGCACCGCCATCTCCGACCACGGTTGCAAGCGCGCCGGCGAATTCGAGCGCGCCGCCTCCACGACGACGGTCCGCTCGTCGAACACGGCCGGCGCAAGGGGCCGATGGTCCGGCCCCACAAGCTCGGCGCGCAAGGCGTGTACGCCCTCCGGGAGATTCCAGAACGTGAACGTCTTGGCTGCCGTTCTGCCGCTGATCGAATCGTTGCCGGCAAACGAATACTGGATGTGCCCGGCCGAATCGCCGACGGCAGGCGACGACGGATCCACGAGCTCGAAGTTGAGCACGTCCACGGCCACCGTCACGTTGGGCCCCACAGTCGCACCCGCCGCCGGCGCCGTGAAACGGATCGACGGCGAGCCCGTCGTGGGAGACGATCGAAGCCGCACGTGCACCGTCGCCACGACCGGCGCCGGGAAGCTCCGGCCGTCGGCGAGCACGGCCTCGGCGGCAAGCGTGTAGTTGCCCGGCGCAAGGCTCGTGAACGACCACACGGTCTCGTTCGTTGTCCCTCGGACGTCGCCATTGATCGAGTAGCGAATGCGGCCCTCCCCCGGCGCCGCGACGCCCGGCGGCACCAGCCGCAACCCTTCCACGTCCACCGCGGCCGTCACGTGCGTGGCCACGGGCTGCGCGCCTTCGAGCGGGGAACGGAATCGGACGGCCGGCAGCTGGACCCAGCGCTCGACGTACACGGGCGGTTGGAGCGGTGCGCCCGTGAGGTTCACAAGCTCCGCGCGGACCAGCGCCGCTCCCTGGGGAAGGGCCCGAAACGAATGGACCGTCCGATTGCCGACGGCGTCTTCGCGGCACGTGGAATTCCCGATGGGCGCGTGGCAGAAGCGCAGGCGGCCGTGCCCCGCGCGCCCGGACTCCGAAAGCGTGAAGTTCTCCACGCGAACGGACATGTTCAAGACCTCGCGCGCGCCGGGTTGGTCTTCCTCCGACGGCTCCAGCAGGTGGAGGCCGGGCCGGCCGGGCGGGATGCGAATCCGAACTTCGTCGAAGACGGGCGGCGACAAGGGCCGGTGGTGGTTGTCCCGAAGCTCCGCCTGGACCACGTAGAGGCCGGGAGCAAGGCCCATCATCGCGAGCGTGGCTTGGTGGGTGTCGTACCCAGGCGGCAGGATCGGTTCCATCAGGCCGTGCGGCCGGATCGAGTAATGGAGATGGCCCACGCGCTGTGGCGCTCCGTGCGCCGTCTCGTGGGGTCGCAGCTGGAAATCGTCGACTTCGACCTTCACGACAAGGGTGCTGGAATTGTGCTCCGCCGGCACGGATGCGCGCACGGGCGAGACGATGCGCACCGTTGGCATCCCGGGCGCCACGACCACGCGGACGGCATCTTCCGCGTCTGGGGAAACAGGACGGCCGTCGGAATGGGCAAGTTTCGCTCGGAACCAGTGGGCTCCGGCGGACAGGGCGGTGTAGGCGAACTCGGTCCGATGGTCCGCGCCGACGAGCACGTCGTCGAGGAAATACACCACGTGACCCACCGAACCCCCCGTGGACGGCTCGGAGGGGTCGCGAAGGGTGAAGTTCTCGACGTGGAGCGTGAGCACGACGGTGCTGCCGTAGCCGGTCGAATTGTTGGCGGGCGAAAGGATGCGAAGACGCGGAGGCGGGACTTCCCCGCCGGTGGCTTCGTGTTCCAGGCCCAAGGTCGCCGCTGCCGCAAACGACAGGATCGCCACCAAGATGGGAAGGCCGGCGAGGACGGCCCCACGCGCGCACGTTCCTTGCGTCAACGGCTTGCCACCTCCGACATGGCCGGGCGTTCGCGCCGCCTAGGATGCTCGCGCGGATTAAGCGTTTCGCGAGCCTCGGAGATTTGGGTCAATCGAACACGCGCCCGAACCGCCAGGTCCGATCGTCGATTGCAATCGCGAGGGCGTCGCCCTCCGAAAGCGGGACGGCTTCCACCCGCGCGTGCCCGGGCCGAACGCTCCGCAGAGGCGCAAGATCCCGCGGATCGGGCCCGTCGACGGAAACGCGCGCCTGCGGCAGTGCCGACGCCAACGGGCCGGACAGGAACACGTCGACGTCGTACCGCGTCGCGCCCGCGCCCGCCGTCGCGGGGAGAATCGCGACCGTGAGGACGCCATCGTCGTCCGCGTGGCGCAAGATGTGGTATTCCGGCGGCTCGCCGGGCGCAGCGGCGACCTCCGACACGGGCGGCACGAGCGCCGTGAGAAGCCCAGCGGCCACGAGCACGGCCGCCCCGAGCGCGGCTTCGGCGCCAACCGCGCGCGCGAACGACCGGGGGCCGGAGCCCCGCCCTTGTCCAAACCGCCGGTTCCGCGCTCCAAAGGCGAGCACGACGGCGACAAGCGCGACCTTCGCGAGGAGGACCCAGCCCCAGGCCGTCGTCGTGAGCCCCTCGAGGCCACCCGCGAGCGCGAGCGTCGCAACGACGCCCGTCGCGACCACGCCGGCGACGCACGAGGTCGCCACGGGGGTGAACGCGCGGGCGCACGAGGCAAGGAGCCCCCTGCGCGTTGCCTCTTCCAGAAGCGACGCCGCCGGGACGACCACGAGCGCGAGGAAGGCCACGCCGCCGATCCAGACCGTGCCGAGGATCGTGTGCACGAGGTCCAGAAGCGCGGGCGTCCAGCCCTGCGCGCCAAGGTGCCCGAGGAGGGCCGAAGCGGCGGCGAGCACGAGGCCGGCGCCCACGGCCACGGGCCACGTCCACGGCAAGCGATCGCGCCGTTCGGCAAGCGCCATGCGACCAAGCTCGAGCCCCAGCACGGCAAAGGCGTAGGCAAGAAGCGCCAAGCGCAGCGACGCCTGCGTCCCTCTCTCGGTGGTCGGTCCGCCGTGCCCTCCCACGCCGGGCGCGGGGGGGCCTGCGCCGGCGCCCAGCAGCGCCGCCGAGACGGCAGCGAGCGCAAAACCCGCGATCCAGAGGGCAAGGAACCTCCGCTCGACGGCGCGCGCGAGCGCCTCGTCGACGCCCGCGCGAACCTGCGGTCGCCACACGAGAATCCCGGCAAGGGGCGCTCCGAGAAGGGCGGCAAGGGAAAGCGCGAAGGTGGCGCCGGAGGCAAGGTCGAGCGGGGAGCCGCGGACCGCCGGGTCGCGCTCCGCGGCTCCCCGCTCGACCTTGCCT
>DATLFM010000053.1 GCA_035541015.1 Candidatus Thermoplasmatota archaeon | reverse complement strand
AGGTCGATCCCGAGCTTCTCCAGGATGCCGCCCACCATCTCCTTGTAGTACTTCATGTCGAGCTGCCGCAGCGTCTCGGGCGTCACGACGTCGTAGCCGCCCTGCGTCTTCACGTACTCGATCTGCATGCCTTGGGATGGCTCGATCCCCAATCGCTCCTTGGCTTTGCGCGCGACTTGCGCGCCAAGCGCGTTTTGGCTCGCGTACCCCTCGACGTCCTTGCCAAGCTTGATCCGCATCACGAAGTCCTCGGGCGCAAAGCCGTCGAGGGAGAGGCAGGCCTTGGCGATGTCCTTCTCGTCGCCTTTGCCCGAGAGGAGCGACCAGGCGAGCTTGTCGAGCGTCTTGTCGTAGACGCCGCAGAGCGCGCTCGACTTGAACGCCTGGCCGTGCTTCTCCAGGCGCCCGTCGTGGTGGAGGAGAAGGTACGTCTTGCGCTCCTTGAAGTACGCCGCGGCGTAGCTGTCGGCCTCGATGCGGAGGCGGTTTTCCATCTCGAGCGAGTCTGAGACGTAGGCGTCGAGCTTGGCGTTGAGCTCGTCGAGGTTCACCTCGCGCGTGCAGTACACGCCGTCCGTGTCCGTCTCGATCTTCGCGTCGCCGAGGTAGTCCTCGACGAAGCGGATGAGCTGCCGTCCCACGCCGACGATGGCAATCGCCACGGGCAGCGAGCCGTAGCGCGCGTGGCGGCTTGCGTTCACGCCGTAGATGGAGTTCAGGATGACCTTGACGGCGTTCTGCCTCGCGTGCAGGCGCTCGCGCTCCTTGGGATCGGCCACGCGCTTGGCCTCCGCCTTGAGCGCAAGACGCCGGGTGATGAGGTCGCCCACGAGCCCGGCCATCTCGCTGCGCCCGTCGACGCGGAGGACGACGTTCCAGTTGCGGTTGCGGTCGGGGATGTGGTAGATGCGCGCGCTTCCTTGCTTCTCGACCCGGAACGTCGAGTACGGCTCGGTTCCGACGAGCGTCGTGTTGTCGGACCCGACGCCAAGGCTCGTCATGATGCTCGGGAACATCGAGCTGAAGTCGAGCTTGTAGCACGGCTTGAAGAGGCCGCGCTGGTAGATCTCCACGACGGCGCTCTCGTAAGGGTTCTGGTCCTCGGCGGTCTGGTAGAACTTCTGGTACCGCTCGTCGTTGCGCCCGTCGCTTACGATCCCGAGCTTGTGGAAGATGCGTCCCTGCAGCGTGTTCGTGTGGAAGTTCGAGGTCGCCCGCAGCACGACGTTGAGCGGCGCGCCGTAGAACTCGGCGAGCTCGACGAAGTTCGGGAAGTAGATGCGGAAGAGCCGGCGCGTGAGCTCGACGTCGTTCTTGTTGTAGGTGGCAAGCCGCTCGGTTCCAAGGAGCGCGGCTGTGTTCTTCGTGTCCTCGCGGATGATGGGAAGGCCCAGCCACTCGCCCACGGTCTTGAGCTGCAGGTTCTTGATGCCGTAGAGGGTCTGGTCGAGCCGCACCGAGTCGAAGACGTCGTAGACGATGCGGCCGTTCAGGTGCTCCATGTCGCCGGGCGAGAGCCTCCATTCGCCCCTCGGCTCGCGTCCCAGCAGCGAGGCGTCGATCCCCTGGAGACGGCAGCGGCGCGCGATCATCGACAGGTCGTAGTCGGCCACGTTGTAGCCGACGACGATGTCGGGATCCATCTCGCGGAAGGCGCGCAGGAAGGCGCGCAGGATCGCCGCGTCGTCCTTCTCGGTGGCAAGCGCGCAGCGGGGCGGCTCGTCGTTGAGCGCCCAGCCGATGGAGAGCAACGGATCGCGCTCTGTCGGGAATTTGCCCTCGGTGTACTGCTCGACGTCCAGGAACAGAACCCGAAGCTCGTCCGTGTTGGCAAACTGCCGGAACCAGTCGGGCAGGTCCACGAGCACGCGCTCGACGAAGGGGACGTGGTTCTCCGCGATGCCAAGGCCCGTGACCTCCTTCGAGGTGTCCGAGACGCCAAAGATGGTCGGGAAGGAGTACTTGTGCCAACGCTCGGGCTTGAGCTTCGAGAGCGGGCGGACCTCGACCGTCTCGTGCGCGGCAAAGCCGGTGGCCACGGGTTCCTTGAGGTAGCAGTAGGGCAGGAACGGGGCGCGGACGCGCTTGAGCTTCCCGTTCGTCCAGACGTCGACCCACTGCTCGTCGTCGACGACCACCCGGTGGGCCGCCAGGGGAACCTGCACGCCCGCCCGAAGGCCGTCATGGCATTAGACCGTGTCGGCGGGGGGCGCCCCGGCCAGGGCGCGTCCTCCTTTTCCCCCCGCCTGCCGCCAGCACGCCAACGCGGTCAGGAAGCTTGGCGAGAACGCGAACGCGTCCTTGGCGATCCACCGCGCGAGCTCGTCGAGCGTCACGAATCGGCCCTCGGCGACCTCGGCTGCATCGAGGGCGACCTCGCCGTCGTAGTGCGCTTCGAACAGGGCGGACCACTCGTTCTCGACGGCGTCGCGGTATCGGAAACGCCCCCGCAGCCGCACGTCCGCGCACACGCCGATCTCCTCGGAAAGCTCGCGAACCGCCGCGTCCTCGTAGCTCTCGCCCGCGTCGACGTGTCCCGAGGCGCTTGAAGTCCAACGGTTCGGGTGCACGACGACCGTGGGGGCCCGCCGCTGGACGAACAGGCGGCCCGACCGGTCGAGCAGGAAGACGTGCACGCTGCGGTGGAGAAGCCCACGCCGGTGGACCTCGGCGCGCGGAACGGAACCCACCACGCGGTCCTCCTCGTCGACCACGTCCAGGGGCTCGCGGGCCGTCATCGGCGGAGGATGGCGCGCCGCCTTATCAAGGCGTGCGAGGGCGTCGCACACGGAACGGCCGCGCGGCGCGCGCCCGCCTCGAACCCTTTATGTCGGAACGGGACCTAACGGCAAGCGATGCCGGCGCGCCGCATGGACGGGATCGACATGTCGGGGATCCGCAAGCTCTTCGAGCTTGCGGGCAAGGACGCGATCCACCTTGGCATCGGGGAGCCCGACTTCCAGCCTCCCTCGCACGTGGTCGACGCCTACGTCGCGGCCCTTCGCGCCGGCCACAACAAGTATTGCCCCTCGGCGGGCATCCCGGAGCTTCGCGCCGCAATCGCCCAGAAGGTCCGGCCGCACCTGCCCTCGGCCACGGCGGAGCACGTTGTCGTCTCCACGGGCAGCACGACACTGCTCTACGGCATCGCGCAGGCGTTCCTCGATCCCGGCGACGAGGCGCTCGTGCCCGATCCAGGGTTCGTCCTCTACGCCCCTCACGCGCGCCTGGCCGGCGCCACGGCCGTGCCCTATCCGCTCACGGCCAAGCAAGGGTTCCTGCCGGATCCGGGCGACCTCGAGAACCGCATCGGCCCGCGCACGCGCATGCTCGTCCTGAACTCGCCGTCGAATCCGACCGGCGCGGCGATCACGCGGAGCCGCCTCGAGGAGGTCCTTGCGATCGCGGAACGCCACGATCTCCTGGTCGTCTCGGACGAGGCGTACGAGGACTTCGTGTACGACGGCCCGCACGAGACGGCGCTTGGGCGCTACGACAAGCTCGTCTACCTCAACACGTTCTCGAAGTGCTACGCCATGACAGGCTGGCGCCTGGGCTACGCCGTGGCGCCGCCGGAGATCGCCGTCCCGCTCAAGCGCGTGAACTACCACCTCATCGCCTCGCCGCCCACGCCCGCGCAGCACGCAGCGCTTGCCGCCCTCCAGGGCCCCCAGGACTTCGTCCGCGGCGCGGTCGAGGAGTACCGCCGTCGGCGCGACTACATGGTCGGGCGTCTGGACGCGCTGCCGCGGGTGGCCTGCGTCAAGCCCACGGGCGCCTTCTACGCGTTCCCCCGCGTGGACGTTCCTATCGACGACGAGCAGTTCGCGCTCGAGCTTCTCAAGGCCGGCGTCGTGACCTCGCCCGGGCGGGCGTTTGGGGCCGGCGGCCGCGGCCATCTTCGCCTGTCGTACGCAACCGCGATGGACAAGCTGCGCGCGGGCCTCGACATCGTGGAGCGCGTGATCCGTTCCTTGTAGGTGGGCCGTGCGCGTCCTCACGCTGGCGGTGCGGTTCCCGCCCGCGACCGGGGGGGCGGAGACCCACGCGCACGCCGTCGCCTCGGGCCTTGCGGCGCGCGGGCACGAGGTCGAGGTCTGGACGACGGACCTGCGCAGCGAGCGTCCGCTGCAGCGCCTGCCCGCCGCCGACGAGCCGACCGCTCCGTTCCGCGTGCGGCGCTTCCGGGCGCACGCGCTGCCCGGCGAAGCCCACTACGTCTGGTGGGACGGCCTCCTTCGCGAGCTTCTCGCGCGCGTGCGCGGTTTCGACGTCGTGCATGCGCACAGCTACGGCTACTACCATTCCGTCGCTGCGGCCCTTGCCGCCCCGGCGCGCGGCGTGCCCTTCGTCCTCACGCCCCACTACCATCCCCCCTGGAGCGTCATGGGCGGCGCACGCCGCCGGCGCCTCCGTGGGCTCTTCGACCAAGCGGTGGGCCCCTGGCACGTCTCGCGTGCGGACCGGGTCATCCACGTCTCCCGCGCGGAGCGCGAGGCCATGGCCCCGCTGGGCCTTGCGCCCGGGCGGTCCGTCGTGATCCCAAACGGCATCGACGTCGCCGCGCTGCGAAGGGCCGACGACGGCGGCGCGCGCTTCCGTGAACGCGTCGGTCTTCGCGGGAAGGAACCGCTCATCGTGTTCGCCGGCCGGCTTGCGCAGAACAAGCGCGTCGAGGACCTCTTGGCTGGGGCCGCAAAACTGCCCGACGCGCGCGTGGCCCTTGTGGGACCCGACGCGGGCGCGCGCGCGTTCCTGTCGGCCCGGGCGCGGGAGCTTCTCGTGTCGGATCGCGTGCTGTTCGCGGGCGAGCTTCCGTACGAGGTCTACGTCTCCGCGCTTTCGGCCGCGGACGTTTTCGTGCTGCCAAGCGAGTACGAGGCCTTTGGCATCGTGCTCCTGGAAGCCATGGCCGTGGGGACGCCCGTCGTCGCCACGCGCGTGGGGGGCGTGCCCGAGGTGGTGGTCGACGGGCGCGACGGGCTGCTCGTTCCCCCCGGCGAGCCGTCGGCGCTTGCCGAAGCGATCGCGCGCCTGCTCTCCGACCGGCCGCGGGCCGAGGCGATGGCGCGCGCGGGGCGCGCGAAGGCGGAAGGCTTCGACTGGAGCCGGATCGTGGAGCGGACCGAGCGCGTGCTCGCCGACCTTCGCTAGCCGTCGCGCCGCGCGGTCCAGGAGGGGCGCGCGCCTTCGTCGGTGACCTCGAGCGTCTCACGGATCCGGTACACGCCGTCGGCCGTGGTCTTTTGGCCCTCGACGAGGTAGGTTCCCGGGACGAGCCACAGTGCGAAATTGCCGTCGAAGCGCACGGGCTGGCGGTCGTGGAGGAGGCTGTCGAGGCCCCCTTCGGTCGCCGTGAAGGTGAGCGCGAAGCCGCTCGGGTCGGCCGTGCCGCCTTCCATCGCGAGCGTCCCGACCACGGGGGCGGCCGGCACCATGCGGGTCGCCAGCCCCACTTCGAGGACGCCTTCGCCCTCGGCCACCTCGATCGGCAGCGCAAGCGTCGAGCCGCCTGCGTCGGCGCGCGCGACGTACCGTCCGGGCGCGAGGTCGACCGTCCAGGTTCCGTTGGCCCCCGCCACGACGCCGGCCACGCGGGCGCCTCCCGGATTGCTCGGGTCGGGCACGAAGCGGATCTCCGTGACGACCTCCTCGCCCTCGTCCAGCTGGTCGTTGCCGTTCTCGTCCGCCCAGAGCGTGCCGCGCGCGGTCACCGGCTTGAGGACGAGCGCGATGTCGTGGCGCGCCGTCTGGCCCGGCTCGATGCCCACGAAGGTGGGGGCCGGCGGGGAGAGCACGTAGCGATCGGAGACGAGGGTCACGTTGGCGCCGCCCGGCGGCAGGTTCTGCACCGCGTAGGCGCCCTCGTCGTTGGCCCGCACGTCGGCGCGCCCGATCCGAAGGTCGATGCCGCCCAGCGGGGACTCGCCGTCGTCGAGCACGCCGTTCTGGTTCGAGTCGAGGAAGACCACGCCGGCCGCGTGCCCGGGAACCACCTCGACGTCGCCGGGCTCGGAGAGGCGCGCGCCGGTCTCGGCCTGCTCGGGCGTGACCGCGCGCGCGAGGCTTGCGATCTCCACGCCGTCCTTGAAGAACCGGACGGTCACGGGCCCGCGCGTGCCAAACGGCAGCGGGATCGTGTAGCGGCCTTCCTCGTCGGTCACGCGCGTGGCGTGGGGCACGTCGAGGGCGCTCGTCAGGATGCGGAACGCCTCGGAGCCCGCGTCCAGGCGCGCGAGGTGCTCGGAGATCTTCGTCAAGTTGTTGCGGGCGTCGGAGGCGCGAATGCGCCCGGCGTCGTCGAACACCTGCTCGGTGAGGCGGCCCTTGTTGCGCGCGAGAGCCTGCTCGAGGTCGGCCTCTTCCACGCCAAGGATCCGGGCAAGGTCGGCCCGAACCGAGGCCGGAAGCTCGCCCGAAACGATTTCGAGCGCCGCCACGCGCGCGAAGTCGGGGCGGTAGGACGCGATGCCGAGGTTGCCCAGGAGCGGCCACAGGTCGGCTCCCGCGTCGTCGAAGGCGACGACGTGGACGCCCTGCATGGGGGCGCCGCCCGACTGCACGCGGCCCGAGAGCTCGGCGCCCTGGTAGAAGCGGAGCACGCGGGCGCCGTCGTTGGCGAACACCACGCGGAAGTGCTCGAGGCCGTAGCCCGGCAGCACGAAGAGGGACGATTCGAGGAGCGCGAAGCCCTCGATCTCGCGGGTCTCCTGCGGGAAGGTCGTGGGGACCTTGCGCAGAGGAGAGTCCCCAAGGGCGCTTGCCGTGACGGGGGTTCCGACCCACGCCCGGTGGAACATGCTGTTGTAGTAGGGCGCCTTGAAACGGAACTTCTCGCACACGAACTCGATGCTTCCGAAGTTGCGGACGTCCTGCTGGAGGCGCTGCCACTCCTCGGCGGGGACGGTGATCGTGCGGCCCTGGCTCGTGGGGGCCGTCTCGCGGTACGTCACCACGCGGCCGACGTAGTCGTCGGGAGCGTGCTCCGACAGGATGACCGGCGCGTAGAAGATGCTGCCGTGGTCGATCGTCGGCGAGTACCCGGAGCTCTGCGGGTTGCAGTCCGGGACGTCGAACGGGAACATGCGGGCGTCCACGGCGAAGTACCGGATGCTCTTGCCCGTGAGCGCCTCGGCGGCAAGCAGGAACGCCAGGGCCCTGTCCTTGGGAAGCTCGGGCACGGGCTTGAGCGCGCGGAGGTCGTCGTACACCCGGGGCGCGTCGGCCGCGGGGACGCCGGCTGCGACAAGAAGCCGCTCGAAGTCGGCGCGCGTGGCCGGGTGCCGGGCGCTGTCGGCAAGCTCCATGAGGCGGGCGGAGAGCAGCTGCACCGCGTGCGTCTCGTCCTGCGACGTGATGAAGTTGCCCGAGAAGAACACGCCGTTCTGGAAGTTGTCCGCCACGGCGGGGTGCTTGCCGATCGAGGCGGCCCAGTGACCATAGTCCCACCACGAAAGGTAGGCGGGACGCTCGTGCGGGGCAAGATGCGGATCCTGCTGGGCAAGCCACGTGTTCAAGGAGTGCCAATAGGGCGGGATGAGGCTCTGGCCAAACGCGCCAAAGCGCTTGGCCACAAACGTGTCCTGAATGCCCTTGCCGGAGGCCTCCGCCTCCGCGCGCGCAAGCTTGTTGGCCGTCTCCGGCGCCATGCCCGCGTCCACGGCGAGCCAGACGTTGGGCAGGATGAGGCCGAAGGTGAGCACGATGGCGCCCATCACGTGACGGAACTGCACCGAGCGCTTGAGGTTGTAGACGAAGTCGCCGCGCAGGCCCGACATCGTCTTGCTGATCTGCTCGTAGCGCAGCATCCCCACGAGCGCCGCCGTCGCCCAGCCGCCAAGAAGGGCAAACGCCGGCGTCGCGTTGAACGTGAAGCGGACGGTCGTGTAGGCCATCCAGATGGCAATCCCGGACCAGGCGAGGACAAGCAGCACGGGACCCGAGAGGCTCCGCCAGTGCCGGTACAGGATCCACGGGATCGCAACGAGGGCAAGGAAGCTTGCGACCACGCCCGTGTTGAACACGAGGAAGTTGAAGTCCGCCGCCTGCGCCTCGGCGATCGTCTGGTAGAGCGCGCCGCTCTTGAAGTAGAAGATGGGGTCGAAGAGAACGTGCGCGATCGAGGGGGCGAACATCACGATCGCCGCCACGGCGAGCACGCCGGAGGCCACAAACGCCGGGAAGACGAGGACGAACGGGTAGTCGCGCGCGGCGACGAACAGGCCGCCCACGAGCGCGAAGATGGCCGTGAGGTAGAACCCGGCGCTGATGTTCCCAAGGAAGCCCTCGCCGATGGCAAGGTACGTGGGCGTCGGGATCGCCATGCCCACGACGAGCGCAACGAGCGTGACGATCCACAGCGCCGAGGCGTCCCGGTTGCGCCAGTGGTTGAGCAGGAGCTGCAGCACGCCGAAGACGACGAGGATGCCCACGATGTAGGGCTGTCCCTTCCAGACGAGCGCCGTCGCGCCGATGGCCGCGCCGGCAAGGCCGGCAAGCGCAAGCGCGTGCGAATTCGTGCGGATGGCGTGCGCGATGGACGCGACGAAGCCGTCCGGGCGCTCGGATTCGCCCGCCTCGCGCAGCGCGCGCAGCGTGAGGACGAAGAAGTACAGCGCCGCGACGATGAAGAAGAGGGCGATCGCGTCGTGGTCGGCAAAGCCGAGCACGCTGCGGCCGATGGAGCCCGTGGACGTCGCCAGGAAGAAGGCGGCGAACAATCCGACGCGCCGGTCGAAGACGGCGGCGCCGATGAGGTAGATGAGGAGCACGATGCCCGCGCCAAAGAGCGCCGGCGACAGAAGCGCGACCCACCACGTGCTCTCGCAGAGCTTGGCGTCGGCCGCGCCGGCGCACACGCCGACGGCTTCGCCCGGGAACAACGGGGCCAAGGTTGCGCCCCACGTGGCGATCCACCATGTCCAGAGCGGGGGGTTCGGATTGACGCTGCCGATCGGATAGTTGAGAAGCGGCTCGAAGGTGGGGTGGCGGAAGCCTTCGCCCTGGATCCGGTCGACGGTGTGCTTCATGAAGTACGCGTCGCTTTCCGACATCCGGAACTCGTTGCCGGCGGCGGCCGCGTCGACCGAGAAGTACGTGCGAACGAAGAACGCCAGGAGGACGACGCCCGCGACGGCGGCGATCCACGCCAGGGAACGGTTGGAGCGGGCAAAGGAAGCCATCGAGGTCCACCCTTGGGAGTCTGGCGGGGATTCGGATGCCCGTATTTAACCTTTTTAGAGTGGGGAATCGAAGCGGCACGCTTTTGCGCCCGCGTATCCGTCCGCGGGAACGGGGAAGCCATTGCCGCGACGCAAGTACGGAAAGCTGCGCAAGCCCGTCGGGTCCATGGCGGGGAAAACGATGATCCGATCCCCGGCCGTCCGACCGACCTGACCCCCGCTGCCCCCACCGCAAACCCTTTTCGCGGCCCCGCGGCTTGCCGCGCGTGCAGGCGCTTGCGCGCGAGGTCATCGAAGCGATCCTCGCCGACAAGGTCCGCGGAAAGCGCGAGATCCACAAGCTCAAGGTTCACCTCGCCGGCACGCTTGGCCTCGCGGGCATCCCCTCCGACGGGGAGATCCTCGCCCACGCGCGCGACGAGGACGAGCGCCAGCGGCTCCTTCCTCACCTTCGCGTGAAGCCCACGCGCAGCCTCTCGGGCGTCGCCATCGTCACCGTCCAGACGGCGCCGGCCGACTGCCCGCACGGCACGTGCGTCTTCTGTCCGGGCGGCGAGGCCTGGGGAACGGCGAAGGCGTACACGGGCCGCGAGCCCGCCGCGCTGCGGGCCGCCCGCCACGGCTTCGACGCGTACGGGCAAGTGGCCGGACGCCTTCGCGCGCTCGAAGCAAACGGGCACCCGGTCGACAAGATCGAGCTCATCGTCCAAGGCGGCACGTTCCCGGCGCTCGACTGGCAGTACCAGCGGGGGTTCGTCGAAGGCTGCTTTGCCGCCATGAACGACCACCCGGCTGCGATGAATGTTCATCGCAACGCGGGCGACCTCGCGTTGGCCCACGCGGCCAACGAATCGGCCGCCGCGCGCTGCATCGGCCTCACGATCGAGACGAAGCCCGATTGGTGCCTGGCCCCGCACGTCGACCGGTGCCTGGAGCTAGGCGCAACGCGCATCGAGCTTGGCGTGCAGACGACGCACGACGAGCTTCTGGCGCGCGCGAACCGCGGCCACGGCATGGCCGAGACGATCGAAGCCTCGCGCGTCGTGAAGGACGCGGGCCTCAAGCTGTGCTACCACATGATGCCGGGGCTGCCGGGCTCGACGGCCGAGAAGGACCTCGAATCGTTCCGGCGCCTCTTCGACGATCCGGCGCTGCGGCCGGACATGCTCAAGATCTACCCGACGCTCGTCGTGCCCGGCACGCCGCTCCACGCGCTGTGGAAGCGCGGCGATTTCGTGCCCATGCGCGAGGAGGAGACGGCGCGGCTTCTTGCGCGCGTGAAGACGTTCGTTCCGCCGTGGGTCCGCGTCATGCGCGTGGACCGCGACATCCCGACGCCCATGATCGCCGACGGCGTCACGCACACGAACCTGCGCCAGATGGTGGCCGCCGAGCTTTCCCGCGCGGGCGGCCGGTGCCGCTGCATCCGCTGCCGCGAGGCGGGCCTGCGCGCTCGCGAGGGCGTGATGGCGGAGCGCTTGGAGTTGCTCCGGCTCGCGTATGAGAGCTCGCGCGGCACGGAGCATTTCCTCTCGATGGAGGATCCAAAGCGCGACGTGCTGGCGGCCTTCGTGCGAGTGCGCGAGCCCTCCGGCCAGGCGCATCGCGAGGAGGTGCGCGGGGCGGCCATCGTGCGCGAGCTTCGGGTCGTGGGGCAGGAGGTGCCCATCGGCACGGAAGCTTCCTCGTCGGGGGCCTTGCAGCATCGTGGGCTTGGCCGCGCGCTCATGGAGGAGGCGGAGGCCTTGGCGCGGAAGCGCGGGCACCGGCGCGTGGCCGTGACAAGCGGGGTTGGGGTACGGTTGTACTATGCCAAGCTCGGATACCGGCGCGAGGGCCCCTACATGGTCAAGGACCTTTGAAAGGCGGGGGCTGCAAGTCCAACAAAGCTTTTAACGCCGGCCGGCGAACGGACGCACGATCCCTAATGTCCCAAAGATCGGGTCGTTTCGCGCGCATGGCCGGTTGGCTCATCGCGATTCCCGCGCTCGCGCTTGCCGGCTGCATCGGCGGCGTCGAGCAGAGCGCTCCCATCGAGACGAGCGCCGGAACCGCGCTTCCCACGGCCGAGCAGGCGGTCGCCGCCTGGGACGCCTTCCTCGCGCAAGGCGACGCCGAAGCGGCGCAGCCGGAGATCCTGGACGACCCCGCCGCCGAGACTCCGCGGGTGGTCGTGGCCGTCGTGGACACGGGCGTGAACCCGTTCCACGAGTTCTTCGCGCGGCCCGAGCTTCTGGCCCCCGGCGCGCTTCCGCTTCGCGCCGTGGACGCGGTCACGGGCCAGGCGGCCCGGTACGTCCCGATCCGTCCCATCGCGGAAATGGCCGAGGGCGACTGGCTCGCCGACATTCTCGAGCCCGAGCGCCTGTATCGCTTCGCCGGAACGAACCTCCTCTTCTACAGCATGCTCGACGACGTCACCGCCGCCGACTACAACGGCCACGGCACCGCCACGGCCGGCACGGTCGCCCACGAGCTTCCGCAAGCCATCGTCGTCATGGTCCAGACCGACGGCGGAAACCTCGACCGCGCGGTCGCGTGGGCCGCCGCGCAGCCGTGGATCGACGTGATCAGTGTGTCGTGGGGCTGCCTTGCCAACTGCGCGTGGTCCTATCCGGCCGAACGCGCAGGATTGCTCGCCGACGAGTCGGCGCGCATCACGCGCGAGGCGCACGCCGCGGGCAAGATCGTCGTGAACAGCGCCGGCAACGATCCGACGCCGCATTGGACGGACTCGCGCGACGGACCGCCGTGGGTCGTGGCCGCAGGCGGCGCAGACCCGTACCGCCGCGGCGAGGCGTGGATCGCGGCCAAGGGCGCCGAGGTCGTCTCCAACTTCACCGTCATGGCTCCGCGCCACAACCACCCGACGGAGATGCGCGCCATCGGCGGCACGAGCTTTGCCTGCCCGACGGTCGCGGGCACCTTTGCTCGCGCGATCCTCGAGGCGCGCGAGCGCGTGGGGCACGTGGGCGGCATCGTCGAGGGCAAGCTCGTCGCGGGCGAGGACGCGTCCTTCACGAACGAGGACTTCCGCAACGCGCTCCACCGCAACGCGGTCTATTGGACCACGACGGACTACAGCCCGCTTGCGACGCACCCAAGCGGCAGCGCGACGCACGCGGGCGTCCCGATCAACCCGCTGGCGCCCTGGCTGCAGATGGGCTGGGGCTACGTCACGGGCGAGCAGGCGCCCGCCATCGTCGAGAGCCTCTTCTCGGGCCAGTACCCCTCGAAGCCCTCGCAGGCGGAGAGCCACATGAACCTCCTCCAGTCCATCCGCCAGGCGCTGTGGCCCTGATTGTCACCGCGGTGACAGGGATCGGTTTACGTCCTTTGGAGCCTCCGGGGGACCATCCCGCCGGCCCTCACTTTCCCGCCACTCTCCCAATTGGACCGGCGGTATCCCACTCCTCTAGCTGCGCGTCCGCGCCGCCGCGCGGGCGGCCAAGACGCGGGGCCCCGTCGGGCAGAGGGCCGCGATCCGGCACGACTCGCACCGCGGTGAGCGCGCAACGCAGACGGCGCGGCCGTGGTCGATCAGGAGGTGCGTGAGGTGCCCCCATTCGTTCCGGGGCACGAGGTCCGCAAGCTCGCGTTCGGTCTTCTCGGGCCGCTCCGTGGTGGCAAGCGCGAGCCGCTTGGCGATGCGCAGCACGTGCGTGTCGACGGCGATTCCCTCGTTCTTGCCGTGCGCGTTCCAGAGCACGACGTTGGCCGTCTTGCGCCCCACGCCCGGAAGCTCGACGAGCTCCTCCATCGTCTCCGGCACGCGTCCGCCGTGGCGCTCCGCGATCATGGCGGCGGCCCCGCGGATGTTGCGCGCCTTGGCCGAGTAGTACCCGGTGGGGCGGACGACCCGCTCGACCTCCGCCTGCGGAGCGTCGGCGAGCGCCTGGGGCGTGGGCCAGCGCGCGAACAGGCCCGGGGTGACCTTGTTCACGGTCGCGTCCGTGCACTGCGCCGAGAGGATGACGGCGATCACGAGCTCGAAGGGGTTTCGGAAGTCGAGCGAGCAGCGCGAGTCGGGGTAGAGCGCGCGCAGCGCGCGGACGATGCGCCGCGCGCGGGCTCGCTTCGTTTCCTTGGTTTCTCGGGGCATGCGGATCAGTGCAGCGTGAGAAGGATGAGGATGAGGTCGAGGACGAAGAGGAGCACGATGGCCGCCTCGAGCGCGATCGTTCGGCGGCCCTGAACCTCCTGGCTTGCCATGAGGTAGAGCTCGTTGAGCGTGTTGAGCTTCGACTCGACGACCGTCTGCCACTTGGGGATGTGGAATCGCTCGGTGAGCGAGCGGTAGATCTTGGCGAGGTAGTAGTCGCCAAAGAGCTTGCCGATGTTCTCGACGAGGTCGATCATGCGCGTGAGGTCCACGCGCGAGTCGGCGAGGTCCTTCAGCACGGGGCGGGGGGTTGCAAGGAGGCTTCCTTCGAAGTAGCGGCCAAGGTCGTCGTAGGCCTTCTCCAGGATGCGGTCGAGGTATCGGTCGTACACGCGAAGCTCCAGGAGCTGCACGTTGGCAAGCTCGATCACGAGCAGCACGTCGTCGTAGCGCCCGCTCGGATCGTACACGAACGCGTTGTCCCAGTCGAGCACCACGAGGTCGTCCTCGTAGTACGTGAACCAGGCCGACAGGTTGTCGTCCACCTCGTTCTTGGCCAGGCGATCGGCGCGCGGTTCGTCGGCCAGGAGCGCGGCCAAGCGCGCGCGGTGGTGCGGATCCCGCAGGAGCTGCGAGGCGGGGATCTCGTGCTCCTTGACGCAGAATACCGTGTACTCCTCCGGCCCCGTTCGGATCTCGTAGCGGTCCAGGAGCACGGATTGCAGCGAGGCGAGGATGCGCTCGAAGAACGAGCGGGCGAACTCGGGAAGCGTCACCGTGGAGCCCTCGTGGATCACGCGCACGGTCGCGAACTTGGCAAGGTCGGCAAGGCCCGTCTCCGCGAAGGGCATGCGGAAGGCAAGGCTCACCGCGCCGACGTCGTAGAGCTTGACGACCACGAACATGGGCGCCCCAAGCGTCGTCACGATGGGAAGCTCGGGAAAGGAAAGCAGCACGGGCCGCGGCAGCGTCACGTACTTGGGCGCGGCCTTGGCAAGCTCGACGGCGGGCAACCCTTTCTCGCCGCCCAGCACGTCGGGCAGGCGGTCGAGATCGATGCGGCCGCCCGCGTCGTACACGAAGTACCACACGACTTCGCCGCGCACGCTCGGCCGATGGCAAGCAAGCCTTATCACCCTTCCCCGTGCTTTGCCTCTGCCATGCCCGCGGCGCCCCGGAACGCTCCCCGACCTCCCGGTCTTGCGGAGAAGCGCGTGCGCGACGCGGGCGCCAACGACGGCGACGTCGTGCTCGTGCAGAAGGACGGCCGTCGCTGGCAAGGCGTCCTCCTGCCGCACCACGGTTTCTCCGAGCCCGACGTGCTCACGGTCAAGCTTCCCTCCGGCTACAACGTGGGCATCCGCGTCGACGACGACACGGAGGTGGACCTCGTCGAGCCGCGCGAGCCGCCGGCGCGGCCGGAGCGGAGGCTGCCCGCCGGCAAAGGCCTGCCGAAGGTCTCCATTCTCGGCACGGGCGGCACGATCGCAAGCTACGTCGACTACCGAACGGGCGCCGTGCATCCGGCCACGACGGCCGGCGAGCTCGCGTTTGCGACGCCGGAGATCTTCGATCTCGCCGACGTCTCCGCGCGCGTCGTCTTCCAGGTCTTCAGCGAGGACCTCGTCCCCGCCAACTGGCGAACCCTCGCGCGCGAGATCGCCGCCGAGTTCCGTGCCGGCGCGCGCGGCGTGGTGGTGCCGCACGGCACCGACACGCTTGGCTTCACGGGCGCCGCTCTCTCGTTCCTCCTTGGCAACCTGCCGGGCCCCGTCGTGCTCGTGGGCGCGCAGCGGTCCTCCGACCGTCCGAGCAGCGATGCGTCGTCGAACCTGCAGGACGCCGTCGCCGTCGCGGCTGGCGCGGAGCTGGGCGAGGTGGTCGTGGTGATGCATCGCGGCGTCTCGGACGGCGTGGCGGCCATCCACCGGGGAAACCGCGTGCGGAAGATGCACAGCTCGCGCCGCGACGCCTTCCAATCCCCAAACGCGCGGCCCCTTGGCGTCGTGCGCGACGGCGCCGTGGAGCTTTCCGATTCGCACGCGCCCCGCTCCGGCGGCGAGGTCGAGCTTCGCGACGGGCTCGAGGAGGACGTGGCGCTCGTGTGGAGCCACCCCGGCTTGAAGCCCGAGGCGCTGCACCTTGCGCGAAAAGGCGTCGTGCTGGCGGGCACGGGCCTCGGGCACGTCGCCAATCGGCTCGTCCCCGAGATCGCGCGCCTGCGCGACCGCGGCACGCTTGTCGCCATGGCGACGCAGTGCCTGCACGGGCGCGCGAACCTCGCCGTCTACTCGACCGGACGCGATCTCCTCAAGGCAGGCGTCGTTTCGGCCGGCGACATGCTGCCGGAGACGGCGTACGTGAAACTCATGTGGGCGCTGGGTCGCGCGCGCACGCCCGAAGAGGCCGCGAAGCTCTTCGCGACGCCGATGGCCGGCGAGATGGACGAGCGAAGCGACATCGGCGAGTTCGGGGGCGCGTAGGTGGACTGGCGCGCCGTCGGCCTCAAGGTGGGACTCGAGATCCACCAGCAGCTCGACACGGACAAGCTCTTTTGCCGCTGCCCCTCGGTCCTCGAGGAGACGCACGACCTCGAGTTCACGCGGCGGCTGCGTCCGACCCAATCCGAGCTTGGCGAGGTCGACCGCGCGGCGCTCGAGCAGGCGCGGAAGCGGCTCACGTACCGGTACCAGGCCTCGCGCGGATCGAGTTGCCTCGTGGAGCTGGACGAGGAGCCGCCCCACGCCATCAGCGAGCGCGCCGTGCGCGTGGGCCTCACGGTCGCGCGCCTTCTTTCCGCGCGACCCGTCGACGAAGTGCACGTCATGCGCAAGATCGTCGTCGACGGCTCCAACACGACGGGCTTCCAGCGCACCGCGCTCTTGGCGCAGGCCGGCCGCGTGGAGGCCCCCTCCGGCGGCGCGTCGATCGATGCGATCTGCCTCGAGGAGGACGCCTGCCGCAAGGTGTCGACGGACGAGCGGGGGATCACCTACAAGCTCGATCGCCTGGGCATCCCGCTCCTGGAGATCGCAACGGGCCCGGACATCCGCACGCCCGAGCAGGCGCGCGAGGTGGCCCTTGCCATCGGCCAGGCGCTCCGCGCGACGGGCAAGGTGAAACGCGGCCTCGGCACGATCCGGCAGGACCTGAACGTCTCCATCGAGGGCGGCGCGCGCGTCGAGATCAAGGGTGTGCAGGAGCTGAACCTCCTGCCCGTCGCCGTCGAGAGGGAGGTCGAGCGCCAGCGCAAGCTCCTCGAGATCCGCGGCCGCCTGGCCGAGCGAAAGGTGCTCGAATCGAGCTTGCGCGACCTGCAGGTGGACGCGACGCACCTGTTCGCAAAGACGAGCGCCAAGGTCGTGCAAAGCGCCACGGGAAAGGGCGGCGTCGTGCTGGCGCTTCGGCTCCACGGGTTCGCCGGCCTGCTTGGCAGCAAGAAGGAAGGCTGGCCCCGCCTGGGGTCCGAGCTTGCCGCGCACGCGAAGGCGCGCGCGGGCGTCAAGGGCATCTTCCACACCGATGAACTGCCGGACTACGGCATCTCGGCTGAAGAGGTGAACGCGGTACGAAGCGCGCTACAATGCGGTCCGGAGGACGCCTTTGCCCTCGTCGCCGACGAGCGCTCCCGCGCCGCCGCCGCGCTCGAAGCCGTCCGCGAGCGCGCCATCGGCGCGCTCCTTGGCGTGCCCGAGGAGACCCGCGAGATGCAGGACGACGGCACCAACGTCTACAGCCGCCCCCTGCCCGGCCGCGCGCGCATGTACCCAGAGACCGACGTGCCGCCGTTTCCCGTCTCGCGCGCCACGCTTGCGCAGATCGAGGCGAGCCTGCCCGAGCTTCCCGAAGCGAAGATCCGGCGCCTTGCCGCCACCTACCGCGCGGTCGGGGACGAGGAGATTCGCCAACTCGTCGCGCTTGGCTGGGCCGACGCGTTCGAGTCCGTCGCGACGCCGGAGGCGCCGCCCGAACGTCAGAAGCTCGCCGCGCGCGCGTTCCTGCAGACGATCCCCGAGCTTGGGAAGGCCGGCGTGCCGGAGGATCGCATCACGCCCGCCCTCGTTGCCCAGGCCTTCGCCGCGCTCTCGGCCGGACGCTTTGCCAAGGAAGCGCTCCCCACGGTCCTGCGAACGATGGCGCTCTCCGGCAAGGGCGCCGACGAGGCCGCCGCGTCGCTGGGCGGCACCCTCACGGAGGAGGACGTGCGCCGCGAGGTGCGAAGCCTGCTCGACCGCGAGGCAAAGCTCCTCGCCGAGCGCGGCGAGCGCGCCGTCTCGGCGCTCATGGGCGACGCCATGAAAGCCCTGCGCGGCCGCGCCGACGGCGCGCTCGTGAGCCGCGTGGTGCGCGAGGAGATCGCCGCGCGCGCGCGGCGCTAGCGTGCGGGCAAGCGGGGAAGGAGCTTATGCCCGCCGCCGACGAGGGGACGGCGGAGGACGAATCGTGCATCCGCTTGGAATCCTCGCCTGCGTGCTGTTGACCGCCCCTCTCCTGCTCCCCGCCGCCTCGTCGCAGGCGGCAGCAGAGCTCGACGTCCCACCCGCGCCCTCGAGCGGCTACGTGGGCGCCGTCGTCGCCTCGACCAAGATGATCGCCATCGCCCACGCAAGCGGCGCCGTGACCGACGCGGGCGAGGTCTCGGCCAAGATCGCCTGCTCGAACTCGGCCGCCATCGCCTGCACGCTTTTGGTCTTCGGGCCGGGCCCGCGCGGCCCGTGCGGCACGCTCGTGGGCGAGGCGCAGGGCCGATTCAACGCTCGCGAGATCGTGACCGTGCCCATCGCCGACGAGCACTGGCGCGGCCGCGGCCACACGGACTTCTGCGTCGTCGTCGGCCTCACGGGGTTCGTCGGCGGCGCGCAGACGACGCTTCGGGTTCAGGAGCTGTAGCCCGACGCGTCCCGGAACGGCCGGAACGTTTATGCATGGGCGCCAAAGTTACCGGCCGTTTCCGGGACGCTAGATCAGTCTGGGAGATCGTCTGACTGAAGATCAGAAGGTCGCCGGTTCAAATCCGGCGCGTCCCACTGAGCGGCGCCAAAGGCGCCGCGAAGTGCGCCGTGGACGAGCGACTCGCGCGGCGCAGCCGCGCGAGAGCGAAGTCCACGAGCGCCAAGCGACAGGTCGGCGCCGCGCAGCGGCGCCGGGCACCTGTCGCGCGGAATGCCGTCGCGCGCCTCGCCGATTTTATGACCCTAAAACCTGGGCGTGCGAGGGAGTCGGAACAAACGCCATCTCCCCCGCGGCCGGGTGCTTGTCCATGCGCGCTCTCGCGTTGTCGGTTGCCGCGTGCATGCTGTTGATCGCCCTTCCCGCCTCCGCCGACGTGTGGACCGGCTGCGCGCAGCCCGTGCGCGACGCCGTGGGCCCGCAGCCGCTCGTGGGCGACGGCCCCTGGGTGGGCGACGCTCCGGATCGCCTGGCCGTCCCCGTCGTGCTCGGCTGCTACACCGGGATCCTCGACCGCGAGGGCGACCGCGATTCGTACGCTCCGCTTCCGGGCTGGCACAACGCGATGGGCGTCCGCGCCGCGTTCTGGGCGTGGGTGGGCTGCTTCGACGCGTCGGTCGTCGTGTACGACGCCGCGAGCGGTTTCGAGCTTGGCCGCAGCGTCAAGCGGATGTGCGAGCCCGCCCTTTGCGGCGAGCGTGCCGATTGCGACCGCTCGCGCTGGGACTTCGCGACGCTTGGCGTGAACCGTCTGGAGTACCGCTTCGACGCGATCCCGGGCGAGCCCACGGGCGCCGTCTACCAGTTCGCCTTCGAGTGAGCCGCGAGGGCGTCGATCGCCTCGGGCGAAAGCCGGCCCTGCGTCCGCAGGCCCAGCGTCTCGAGTCGGCGCAGGTGGTCCCTTGCCGTGCTCTTGGGAAGCCCGGCCCGCTGCGCGACCACGGCAAGCGGCGCGGACGGGTCGCGCGCGAGGACGGAGAGCACGCGGCGCGTGGACGGGTTGGCCGTCGCCAGGCGCGCCATGCGCTCGGCCTCGGAGCCCATGCGCCCGGTCCGGAAGTACCGCAGGCGCGCGCCCACGCGCCGCTCTTCGACCTCGCGGAACTGCCGCAAGACGCGCAGGTGGTGCTCGGCCGTGTCGCGGTCGATCGCAAGCGCGGCGGCGAGGGCGCCCGCCGTGGCGCCCGGGCTTTCGTCGAGGCGTTCGAGGATCCGGCGTCGTGTGGGCTGATCGAGCGCGCGGTTGCGGCAGAGGCGCCGGTAGAGGAGCCACGCGGGCAGGAGGAGCGCGCCCAGCAGGACCAAGATGGGCAGCGGTCCGGCAAGCGGCGGGGCCGGCGACGCGGCGCTGGGAAGGAAGGTCGGTCCGGCGGCGCGATCCGCGTCGGGCCCTCCGGGGGCGGCGTTCCGGTCGGCTTGCGACGCGGGCGAGGGCGATGCAAGCGGTGCGAGGCCAACCGTCGGGGACGTTTCCGCCGCGGTCGCCAGCTCGTCGCTTGCGTCGGGAGCCTTTTCGGTCGAGCCCGGCTCGCGCGCCTCGCCGCAAAGGTCCGCGACGCTCCTCTCCTGGGACATGCGGAACTGGACGCCGACCCTCCGTGCGAGCGCCTCCGCCCGGCGCACGAGCTGCTGTTCCAGGTCTCCAGGGGCGTCGCACGGCCGCACGTCATCGTCGGTTTCGAGCGGCGCGGGATCGGACGCCGCTTGCGCACTCGTGCCCTCGGCGTACGCGCGGGCGGCGTGGGCGTAGGCGCGCGCCTGCGAGGCCGTGGGCGCAGGATCGGGTGCCGCCGGCAGGGCGTCAAGCGACGATGGCGCGTCGGCGGTGTCGGCCGGAAGAGTGGGCGCGGTGGGTAGGATCGGCTTGGGCAGGGGCGGAAGGGGGGGTCGGCCCGGAAGGCTGGCTCCCTGCCCGGGCCCGTCCTTGGATCCGAGGGCCTGCACGCACGACGGCGCGCTTGACAGGACCACCGCCAGGAGCACGACCGTCCAACGTAGAACGCTTCTCGTCCGGCTCCTCTCCCGCGCTCCCGTCGGCCTCGCAGGTCGTAAAGATTGCCGTGACGGCGGCTCAAGAGTACGGGATTTCGGGGGAAAAGGAGATGCCGCCAGCACGCGCCCTCCGTTGCACCTGGGCGCCAGACGGCGGAGGCCAAGGCATTCTTCGACGCAAGCGCCCCAATCGTAAAGCCGTCGCTTTCCGACCTTCGCTTCGACGCGGTCGCCCGCCTTGGCGGGCGGCCGCTCGGGCAGGGTTCCAGGGTGACCTATAAGCCGAAACTTTCATCGTGTCCTTACGGCCTGGCCGGCCGAAAAGCCATGGCTTTCCTGCGGATCGGCTTCTCATTTCAATTCAAAACAGTTATGCTTGCCACGGCCGGTAGGACCGCGGCAGGGATGGGAATGCCGCAGCCACGAGGTTCGAGCGTAGCCCCCAGCACGCTGCTTGCGGGGGCCGCCTGATGCACTTAAAGAGCATCGAGCTCGAGAACTTCAAGAGCTTCGGGCGACACGTCGTGATCCCGTTCCTTCCCGGCTTCACGGCGATCACCGGGCCCAACGGCTCGGGCAAGTCCAACATCTCCGACGCGATCCTGTTCGTCCTTGGCCCAAACTCGCCGCGCGCCATCCGCGCCGGCAAGCTCACCGACCTCATCTTCAACGGCGGGAAGACGAAGCAAGGCGCGAAGTTCTGCAAGGTGAGCCTCACCTTCGACAACACCGACCGCACGATCCCCATCGACGGCGACGAGGTCACGCTCACGCGCCTTGTCAAGTATTCGAAGACGAGCAAGGACAACTACTACAGCTACTTCTACGTGAACGGCCGCGCGAGCAACCTCACCGAGTTCGAGAACCTGCTCGCGCACGCGCGCATCAGCGCCGACGGCTACAACATCGTGAAGCAAGGCGACGTCACGCGCATCGTCGAGATGAGCCCGCTCGAACGCCGCCGCCTGCTCGACGACATCGCCGGCATCACGAAGTTCGACGACGACATCGTGCGCGCCGAGAAGAAGCGCGTCGAGGTCGAGCAGAACCTGGAGCGCATCGGCATCATCCTCCGCGAGATCGACCAGCAGCTTCGCCTGCTGGAGAAGGACCGCGAAGGCGCCGAGAAGTACCGGAACCTCAAGACCGAGCAGGACCTCGTCCGCGCGAAGCTCGCGGTGAAGCGCGCCGAAGCCGCTCGCCGCGGCATCCTTGCCGCGCGCGAGGCCATCGCGCGCCACGAGCAGGACAAGCGCGACCTCGAGGGAAAGCTCGCGCAGCTGCGCGAGGAGCTGGGGACGGTGGAGGCGCGCCTGGCCGAGATCGACCAACGCTTCGCGGCGACCGGCGGCGAGGAGGCGCGCGAGCTTCGGGGCAAGGTCGAGGCCATGCGCGTCGAGATCGCCAAGGCCGAGGAGCTCGCGAACCACTGCAAGCTCGAGATCCAGGAGCGCAAGGCCGAGGCCGCAAGCACCAAGGCGGCCCTTGCCACGACCGAGAAGGAGCGCAAGCGGCTCGACAAGGAGCGGGCCGAGGCCGAGGCCAAGCTCGCCAAGGCGAGGCGGGCGGCCGAGGAGAAGAGCGCCGCGCTCGAAGGGGTCCGCGGCCTCGTCTCGCGGTCGAACAGCACGGCAAGCGACCTCCAGCGCGAGCTCGCCCGCATGAAGGTCGACTACGAGCGCCTGCAGGCCGACGTGCACGAGTCCGAGCTTGCGCGCGACCGCCTCGCGGCGGCCGTGGAGCGGGCCTCGACGGAGCTTGGCCACGCGCAGGAGCTCGTCAAGACCTGCGAATTCGAGATCAAGGACGTGGACTGGAACCTGAAGGAGCTCCGCAAGGAGGACAAGGGGGCAAGCGACAAGCTCGAGAGCCTCCGGCGCGAGCACTTTGCGCAGAAGAAGGAGGAGGGCGAGATCTCGCGTCAGATGGCCGAGCTTGAGCCCGTCGTGCGCAAGCTCCGCACCGAGTACAGCCAGCTCAAGGCCGAAGCCGACGCCGCCGAGTCCTTCCAGAAGGGCTACACGCGCGCCGTCGAGGCCATCCTCGCGGCGCGCGACGAGGGTCGCCTGAAGGGCATCTGCGGCACGATCGCCGAACTTGGCAAGGTCGACAAGAAGTACGAGACGGCGCTCGAGACGGCCGCGGGCGGGCGCCTCATGTCCATCGTGACGGAGACCGACGCCGACGCCGCCGCGGCGATCGAGCTTCTGAAGAAGCACCGCCTCGGGCGCGCCACGTTCCTGCCGCTCAGCAAGATGGTCGCCGGCCGGCCGTCGGGCAAGCCGCTCATGACCGTGCGCGAGGAGGGCGCGATCGGCTTTGCGATCGACCTCATGCAGTACGACGCCAAGCACAAGGCGGCCATGTGGTACGTCTTCCGCGACACGATCGTCGTGAAGAACCTCGACGTCGCGCGGCGTCACATGGGCGGCGTCCGGCTCGTCACGCTCGACGGCGACATCATCGACGCCGGCGGGGCCATGACCGGCGGCACGGAGACCACGCAGACGAAGCTCAAGTTCGGCGCGCCCTCCCGCGAGGACCTCGACAAGGTCGCAAAGCGCCTGCGCGCGGCCGTCGAGCAGCAGGAGCACCTCTCGCAGCGCCTGCTGGAGCTTCGCGAGGCCATCGTGAAGATCGAGGACGCCATGCGCGGCATGGGCGTCGACACGGCCGGAAAGGCAGCGCGACTCACCGACCTCGAGGCGCGGCGCAAGGAGTACGAGGCCAAGCTCTCCGCCCAGAGGGGCCTCGTCGAGAAGCTCGAGAAGGACCTCGCGACGAGCCGGCGCGACCTCGAGAAGCACGAGGCGCGCATCCGAGCCGGGGAGGAGAAGCTCGCCGCCATGGACGCGTCGCGCGAGGACACCGGCAAGCTCCTGCTGAAGAGCACCGCCAAGGATCTCGCCGAGAAGCTCACGACCTACCAGGATGAGCTCCTCGCGCTCAACGACGACGTCCGCGCGCTCGCAAGCCAGCTCGACACCGGCGCCAAGCAGGCCCAGATCGTGGGCGAGCGCATCCGGGAGCTCACGGAGCGCCTCGCGGCGACCGAGGCGGCGATCGAGGAGAACCATCGCACGGCGGAGGCGCAGACGAAGCTTGCCCGCGACAAGGGCGAGGAGCTTTCGGTCCTGCTCAAGGTCGAGCAGCAGCAAAGCGGCGAAGCGCGAAAGCTCCAGGAGGAGCGCGACCGCACCTACGAGCGCAAGGTCGACCTTGCGGGAAAGATCGCCAAGCTCGCCGAGAAGATCGACGCCACGGGCGACCTCGTGATCCACCAGCAGGCCAAGATCCCCGAGTTCGAGGCCGACCTCGCCGAGGCGGAGTCCGAGCGGGCGGCGTACGCGCACGTGGAGCTTCCCGCCGAGATCGGCGAGACGCTCGACGAGCTCAAGCCTCGCAACAAGGAGATCGAGCAGGCGCTTGCGCGCATCGGCCCCATCAACATGCGCGCGCTCGAGGACCACGACGCAAGCCTCGCGCGCAAGAAGGAGCTCGAGGACGAGACGGCGCGTCTCTCCCAGCAGAAGGAGGAGCTCCTCGCGCTCGTCGAGGAGATCAACGTCAAGAAGAAGGAGGGCCTTATGAAGGTCTTCGAGGAGATCAACCGGAACTTCTCCGACATCTTCTCCCGTCTGTCCGACGGCGGCACGGCCGAGCTTCGCCTCGAGAACGAGGCGCGGCCGTTCGAGGGCGGCCTCGTCATCCGGGCCCAGCCCAAGGGCAAGAAGGTCTACCGCCTCGACCTTCTGTCGGGAGGCGAGAAGGGCCTCACCTCCATGGCCTTCATCTTCGCCATCCAGCGGTACGCGCCCTCGCCCTTCTACGTGCTTGACGAGGTCGATCAGAACCTCGACGGCATCAACGCGGAGCTCATCGCGAAGATGGTGAAGGAGAACAGCACGAAGGCGCAGTTCCTCCAGATCTCGCTCCGCAAGGTCACGCTCAAGGAGGCCGACCACGTCTACGGCGTGACCATGCAGGAGACCGGATTCACGGACATCGTGGGCGAGGTGAAGCTCGAGGATCTCGTCGAGCCGGAAGACAAGCCCAAAGCGGCGACGTCCGAGGTGACCGCGTGAGCCGCAAGGCCCACGACGAGTCCCCACCCGCCGAGGACGCCGAGCTTTCGGTCGACGCCGCGCCCGAGACCATCCCCGTGAACGCCCCCATCGACCCCGCCTCGCTTCCGCCGGCTCCGGCCACGCCCCCGGCCGAGCGCGCCGTCATCAATCACCTACTCTTCCACAAAGCGCTCATCTCGGAGGAGAGCGGGAACCAACGCGTGAACGAGTACATCGAGATGGTGAAGGCGAGCAACGAGGGCGAGCATCTCGTCATTCCCCACCCGTTCGACCGCGCCATCGCCATCGCCTTCCAGCTCGTCATCCGCGAGCACCTCAACCCGTGGGACATCGACCTCCTCGCCTTCTCGAAGCTCTACCTCGAGCGCGTGCGCGAGAAGAAGGACATGGACCTCATCACGGCCGGCCGGCTCATCTTCCTCGCCTGGTCCGTCCTGAAGCTCCAAAGCGACGCGGCCGTCTCGAAGGCGGAGACGGTCAAGCAGGCGCAGGAGGAGCAGGCCGAGAACGCGTGGGACGCGATCCCCGACGGCGACTGGCTCACCGACGACGCCGACTACGCCTACACGACGACCGTGCTTGGCACCAAGCACGCGCCCATCGACGAGAAGATCCGGCACAAGGGCGACCGGAAGGTGACGCTCATCGAGCTCGTCGAGGCCTTCGAGGAGGCCAAGCGCGAAGCGGAGACCCGGCAGGTGCTCGTGGCCGAGCGCGAGAAGGAGAAGGAGCGGTGGAAGCTCTACTCGCGCCAGGACGTGAAGGAGAAGGTCCACAAGGAGGACCTCGAAAAGGAGATCGCGCTCGTCTGGGAGCGCATCAACCGCCAGAACGGCGGACCCATCCGGTTCGACTCGCTCCACCTCAACACGCGCGACGACCTCGTGCGCTCCTTCATCAGCGTCCTGTTCCTCGCGGCGGGAAAGCGCATCCGGCTGTGGCAGGAGAACTTCCCCTACGGCCCCATCTTCCTCAAGAACCTCGAGCGCGCCAAGGGAGACGGCCACGCGACCGAGCCGATGCGCGCCGAGTCCCCCATCGCGCCCGGCACCGTCCTGCTGCACGAGGGACCCCTCCCCACGCAAGGGATCAAGCTCCGCAACTCGGGCGCCCGCAAGCGCGCCGCGCGGCCTTCCCCCGCCGCTGCGGCGCCCGCCACGGAAGCGCCGCCTCCGGAACCTGCCGAACCCGCGATGGCGCTCGAAGCCATGCCGGCGCCTTCACAAACGGCGATGGCCGCCGTGCCGGACGCCGGCCCGGCGCGCAGCGACCGCCGGAGCCGGCGCACGAACGTTCCCCGCGTCCCGCCCTCCGACGAGGACGCCCCCGCAAGCTCGCCCTCCCACGGTGATCCGCCATGAAGAAGCACGCCGACGGCGCGCACGGACCGACGACCGACTCCGAGTCCGAGGAGACGCGCAACGCACGCGTGGTCGAGTCTGCCCTCTTCAGCGCGGGGCGGCCGCTTGCCGTCGACGAGATCTCCGAGACGACCGGCGTTCCCAAGGACGACGTGCGCCGGGCCTTGAAGCGCTTGCACGAGGAGTTCGCGCGCGAGGACACGGCGCTCGAAGTGGGGCGCGCGGGTGACAAGTGGGCCATGCAGCTGAAGGCCCGCTGGGCCCCGCACGCGGCCAAGCTTGCTCCCATGGAGATTCCCAACCGGGTGCTCAAGACGCTCGCCCTCATCGCGTACCATCAGCCGCTCCTCCAAAGCGAGCTCAAGGACATGATCGGCACGAAGGTCTACGACCACGTGGGCGAGCTTGTCGCCCGCGGGCTCGTGCTCGCGCGGGACCAAGGTGTCAGCAAGCTCCTCACGACAAGCCCCGCCTTCCCCGAGTACTTCGGCATCCCGGCGACCGACTACGAGCAGATCCGAACCTTTCTTGCGCAGAAGGTCGGCATCACGCCCTCGCCCAAGAAGAGCCCCGAGGAGCGCAACGCCATTGCCGAAGCCGCCGCCATCGCGGAGGCCGTGGCGGTCGAGCATGCGAAGGAAGAGCCCGTCGAGACGACGGTCGAGACGGCCAAGGAAACGGCGCCGACGGCTTAGCGTCGTGAATCCGGGAAACCCTTTATAGCGCGGAGTCCACTCTTGCTCCGATGATGCGCCGGTTCAAGGTCATCATCGAGCAGGATCCGGACGGCGGATACGTCGCGTCCGTAGCCGGTCTTCCAGGCTGCCACACGCAAGGCGAAACGCTCGACGAGCTTCGAAGCAACGTGAAGGAAGCGATCGCGCTCTACCTCGAAGACGAGGAAGTGCCCGATCGTCTACCCCAGTTCGTTGCGGTCGAAGACGTCGAGGTCTCGGTTTGACAGGGCTTCGCCCGGTTCCGGCGCGGAAGCCGCTGCGCGCTCTGGGCGGATTCGGCTTTCACCTCGTCTCGCAGCGGGGAAGCCACGTCAAGCTTCGCCACGCAAACGGCCGAACCGTCATCGTTCCAGTTCATCCGAGCCGGGACATCAAAGTCGGTCTTCTGCGCCGTATCTTGGACGATGCAGGGATATCGTCCGACGAGTTCCTTCAAACCCTCTAGCCCACGACCTCTCCCGGCTTCGTCGTAGCCCCGGCCTGCAGCACCGCGCCGACGTTCAGGGCCGTCTTGATTCCCGTGTGGACTCCGTCGCCGCAGACGCAGCCGAACTTGCGCCGCCCGGTGTCGACGCGGCCGTCGGGATGGCTGGCTGCGATGGTGTGGCCGTCGTGGCGCAGGTTGGCCGTGATCGTGCCGGCGCCGAAGTTCACGTCGTGGCCGAGCACCGAGTCGCCCACGTACGAGAGGTGGCCCACGTGCGTGCCGTCCATGAGGAGCGAGTTCTTGATCTCGACGCCGTTCCCCACGCGGCAGCGGTTGCCGATCACGGTCGAGGCGCGAAGGTAGCAGTTGGGCCCGATGTCGCATTCGTCCCCGATCACGACGGGGCCCTGCACGTAGGTTCCCGCGCGAAGGATGGTTCCCTTGCCGATCTGGACGTTGCCGTGGATCGTCACGCCAGGCTCGATCGTGGCCTGCGCGCGGTCGTCGCGGAGGTTTGCAAGAAGCCGCTCGTTGGCCGACAGGAGGTCCCACGGCCGCCCGAGGTCCATCCAGGGGCCTTGGAGGCGCACGACGTGGACGGGTTCCCCCGCCTCGACGGCGGCGTTCACCGCCGACGTGAGCTCAAGCTCGCCGCGCGGGCTGCGGCCGATCCGGTCGAGATGCGAGAGCGCCGAGGGCGTGAGCTTGTAGAGGCCCGCGTTCACCAGATTCGAGGGGGGATCCGGCGACTTCTCCTCGATGCCTCGCAGGGTGCCGCCCGAGACCCGGAGCGCGCCGTACGGTCGCGCGTCGGGCACTTCGACCGCCGCGATCGCGTTGCCCTTGGCGCGCAGCAGGCGCTCCACGGCGTCGTGCGGCAGGATGACGTCCCCGTTTGCCACGATCGTTTCGCCGGCAAAGGGCGCGGCCGCGCGCACGGCGTCGCCGGTCCCAAGCGCCTCCGCCTGCTCGGCGTAGATCACGTCGATCCCGAGGGCCTTGCCGCTGCCGATGCGCTGCCGCACCACGTGCGCCTGGTAGCCCACGACGATGGTGACGTCGCGCACGCCCGCGCTCGCGAGCACGGCGATCGGAAATTCGAGCAACGGGCGATTGGCTACGGGCAGCATGCACTTGGGCCGCGTGGCCGTGAGGGGGCGCATGCGCTTTCCCTCGCCGGCGGCGATGACGACGGCGCGCGGAGGCATCGGCTTCGCAGGGCCGCCGGGCCTAATAAACGGTCGCCCGCTAGGCGCCAAGGATCCGGCGCACAAGCGTGGCGGCGCGGTCGAGCTGCGCCCGCGCGGCCTCGTCGCTTCGGGCTTCGCTCGTGATTCGGACCTTGGGCTCGGTTCCGCTCTCCCGGACGAGCACCCAGCCGTCCTTCGTCTCGACGCGGACGCCGTCCACCGTGGACGTCGTTCCCCACGTCGAAAGCTCCGCCGCCAGCGTCGGCAGGGCGGCGGCGATCCGCTCGCGGGGCGCGCGGATGGAGATCCGGTGGACCGGGTGGGAGGGGAGCTCCGCGACGGCTTGCGCAAGCGAGCCCTCGCTTGCGATCGCGGACACAAGCGCCGCCGCGTGCGGCCCGTCGGGACACAAGGAGATCTCGGGAAAGATGTAGGCGCCCGACGGCTCGCCTCCGAATCCCGATCCCGTACGCGTCATCTCCTCCGAGACAAACGCGTCGCCCACGCGGGTGCGGTGGATCGTCGCGCCTGGCAGCGCGTCGTCCACGGCGAGGCTCGTGTCCACGGGGACCACGACGGACCGCGCGCCGGACCGACGGGCGAGGAGGGCAAGGAGCGCGTCGCCGGGCACGACGTCGCCTCTCTCCGTGACGGCGACGGCGCGGTCGGCGTCCCCGTCGTGCGCGACGCCGCAGGCCGCGCCCGTCGCGACGACGGCCTTGCGAAGGTCCGAGAGGTGCTCCGGCAGCGGCTCGGGCTCGCGGCCGGGAAAGGCCCCGTCGGGCTGCGCGTTCAAGGCGACGACCTCGCAGCCCATGCGGCGCAGCAGCTCGGGCGTGAAGGCGTGCGCCGCCCCGTTGGCGCAATCGACGACGACCTTGACGTGCCGCGCGGGCCGCACGCGATCCACGAGGGCCCCAAGATGCCGCTCGTGGCAGGAGGGGTCCAGGTGAAGCTGGCCCACGCGCATCCATGGGACGCTGCCGGCCGGCGAGGGAAGCAAGGTTTCGATCTCGTGCCGCCGCGCGGCGTCGGCGGCGCGTCCGCCGGGGAGCCAGACCTTGAATCCGTTGTCCGTCGCCGGATTGTGGCTTGCCGTCACCATGACGCCTGCGTCGTAGCCGGACGTGCCGAAGGCGAGGCTTGGCGTCGGAACGACGCCCGCATCCGCGACGGTGGCTCCCGAGGAAAGTGCGCCGGCGGCAAGCGCCTGCGAGAGCATGGGCCCGGAGGTGCGCGTGTCGCGCGCCACGAGGATCCGTCGGTGCAGCGTTCCCACGGCCCGGCCCAGCCGAAGGGCAAGCTCGGGCGTGATCTCGCGTCCCACCGCACCCCGGATCCCGCTCGATCCGAACCTCATTCGACCGTCACCGACTTCGCCAGGTTCCGCGGGCGATCGATGGGTCGCGAGAGCGCGCGCGCGGCGTGGTAGGCGAGAAGCTGAAGCGCCACGTTGGCCGTCACCGGGAACACGGCCGGGTCGGCCGCGGGCACGGTGAGGACGCGGTCGCCGGCGTCGGCCGCCTCGCGGTCGCCCTCCTCGCACACCACGAGGACCGGCGCGTCGCGGGCGCGGATCTCGCCGACGTTGGCAAGAACGAGCGAGCGCGTCGCGTCGGGCGGAACAAGCGCCACGACGGGCGTGCGCTCGTCGAGGAGCGCAAGCGGCCCGTGCTTGAGCTCGCCGGCGGCGAAGCCTTCCGCGTGCACATAGCTGATCTCCTTGAGCTTGAGGGCGCCTTCGAGCGCGATCGCGTGGCACGAGCCGCGGCCGATGAAGAAGCAGCTTTGCGCCTGCGCGACGAGCGACGCGTGGTCCCGGATGCCCGGGGCCGCGTCGATGACCGATTGCACAAAGCGCGGGAGGGCCGCAAGCTCGGACGAGAGCCGGCGAACCTCCGAGGGACCCAGGCGGCCCCGCGCGTGGCCGGCGTGGACGGCAAGGAGCGCCAGGCTCACGATCTGGTTCGTGAACGACTTCGTGGCGGCGACGGAGACCTCGGGTCCCGCGCGCGTGAGGAAGGTCCCCTCGGAGAGCCGCGTCGCCGTGGAGCCGACGACGTTGGCAAGCGTGAGGATGCGGTACCCCTCCGTTCGGGCCTTCTTCATGGCGGCAAGCGTGTCGGCGGTCTCGCCGCTTTGCGTGATGGCGATGGCCCCCCAGCGGGGAACCGGGATGTCGGGGCGCAGCCGGAACTCGCTTGCAAGCTCAACGTCGACGGGAAGCTTGGCGATCGTCTCGAAGAACCGCCGGCCGACGAGACCCGCGTGGTAGCTCGTTCCGCAGGCGACCATGAGCAGGCGATCGTACTCGTACCAGTCGAGAAGCTGTCCCGCGTCGGCCGCAAGGCGGCCCTCGGCAAGCAGGCTCGCGCGGCCGAGCAGGGCGTCGGCGATGGCGCGGGGCGTTTCGTGGATCTCCTTGAGCATGAAGTGCTCGAACCCGCCCTTCTCGGCGTCGGCGAGCGACCAAGCCACCGTCTCCACGGCCGGCGACACGGGGCGGCCCTTGCGGTCGAACACGCGGACAGAATCCCGCGTCACCGTCGCAAGCTCGCCCTCCCCCAGGTACGCCACCCGCCGCGTCGAGTCGAGGAAGGCCGCCACGTCGCTTGCCACGAAGTTCTCGCCCTCGCCCAGGCCCAGCACGAGAGGCGAGGCGATGCGGGCGCAGGCGAGCGTGCCCGGCTCGCGCGCGCTTGCGGCCACGAGGGCGTAGCTGCCCTCCAGCCGCTCGACGGTCGCGAGAAGCGCCTCGGCGAGCTTGGCGCGCCTGACCTCCTCCTCGAGGAGGTGGGCGACGACCTCCGTGTCGGTCTCCGTCGCGAAACGGTGCCCGCGGCCCGACAGCTCGCGGCGCAGCCGGTCGTGGTTCTCGATGATGCCGTTGTGGACGACGACCACGCGGCCGTCGCACGAGGCGATCGGGTGCGCGTTGTGCTCGCTGGGCGACGCACGGCAAGCCCAGCGCGTGTGGCCAAGTCCCCAGTTCCCTTCCGGCGGGAGCTTGGCCGAGAGCCCCGAGACGTGTCCCTTGGCCCGGGCGACGCGGAAGCCGTCGTCGGTGGCCACGGCGACGCCGGCCGAATCGTAGCCGCGGTACTCCAGCCGCTGCAAGCCGCGATAGAGGATGGGGGCCGCCGTCCGCGCCCCGCAGTAGCCGACGATTCCGCACATGGTCGTCCCGAGCGCTCGCGACGCCGACGTCCGGCCGCCGCGCGTCAAAGGAGGCCATCGCCCATTATAAAGCCGGCGTCCTCGTGCGCCCGCGACCGTCACGCCATGCCGGCCAGGCGGAGGATCGGCTCGGCAAGCGGCAGGTCGGGATGCTTGCGGCGGTGGCGCTCCACGATGGCGCGCATCTGGGCTCGGAAATCGCACGAGGCGAGACGAACCCCCGCCCGCACGCGCGTCGAAGCGTCGGCGGGCTCCGCTGTGTAATCGGTCACGAGGAGGAGACCGTCGCCGGTGGCGACGAGGAGCTCGCCCGATTCGAAGCGTTCGACCACGCGCCCCGGCTCCGCCGAGCCTCGCTCGGACGAGAACGGCTGCGCGCCCCAGATCGAGACCGTGCCGCCGTCGAAGCGGCTGAACGCGCCCGGATACGGCCGCGTGAGCGCGCGGACGAAGTCGTGGAGCTCCCGCGTGGTTCGGCGCCAATCGATCTCGCCGTCCTCCGGCAGGCGCTGCGGAAGGTACCGCGCCGGACCGTGCTGGGCGCGCCCCTCCCGGGCCGCGATCCTGCCGTTCTTGAGATTGTCCACGATCATGTCGGCCACGCAACGGCCGGCCTTCCGGTACGACGTGCGGATGTCGTCGTGCTCGGTGAGGTCGAACGAGCGCGTGTCGATCACGCGGCCCGAGTCGACGGCCGGCTCGAGGAAGAAGATCGAAATCTCGAAGCGCCGCTCCCCGAGAAGCAGCGCCCAGTTCTGGGGCGATCGCCCCCGTCCCCCGGCGATCCCGTAGGCGCTTCCGTGGTTGCCGATCGCGCCGACGCGGCAATGCTGCAGGAGCCAGTCCGGCAGGAGCCGCTGCCAGCCGAGGACGAGGAGCAGGTCCACGTCCAGCGAAAGGAGGCGGCGTCGGTCCTCGGCATCGTCGAGCGCGTAGCGCTCCACGGGCACGAAGGGCAGCCCCAGCCCTTCGCACGCGTCGCCCACGTACGTGTAGCCGGAGATGGCGTCCGTCGGCGGGCGCCGCGTGAGGCCGATCGCGCCGGCAAGCGGGACCTGCCCGGCGATTTGGCGCAGGGGATCGAGCCCCGTCGAGAGCGTGCAGAGAGCGTACGTCTTCATGGGGCCTTGCCCTCGCCCAAGCGGCGTCGCAGGTGCTCGACCAGGTCGGGCTTCACCGCCTCGGCCCACGCGCCGTTCACGCGGAAGGCGCCGTCCACGCGGCGCAAGACGTCCAAGGCAAGCCCGCAGGCCAGCGATGAATATTCATCGCCGGCGTCCGTGAAGTGGAACGGGTGCAGCAGGATCTGGACGGGATGCTCCCGGACGCGCTGCGAGAACTCGTACAGGTCGTGCCGCAAGATCATGCGCGAGTCCGAGGCGTACCGGTCCGGCGCGAAGATGCGGGGATCGTACGCGTTGCGGTAGCCCTCGATCGAGTCGAAGCGCCCGTGCACGGAAGGGTTGTGGATGCTGATGGAGCGGACCGGCCGCCCGCCGATCGTCGCGAGCACGGCGGCCTCGGCGTCGGCGCGCGCGCGGACGGGCGAGGCGCCCGTGTCGGGGTACGCCGACGGGTCGAAGTGGAGGCCGATCTCGAAGCCCATGCCGGCGATGGCGGCGATCGCGTCGCGGTGGACGGCGCTCATCACGTTGTAGGCCGGGTTCGAGACCATGAAGAAGAACGTCGCCGGCACGCCAAGCTCCGCCTCCAGGCGCGCCACCGGAACGGCGCGCACCGGGTCGGCGTCCACGTCGTGGCGAAGGAGGACGACGTTTGCGCCGTCCCAATCGGAGAACGTGGACATCGGCGCGGTCGCCTTGAGATGCGAAAGGAATCGGCGAAGCCCCGCGTAGGTGAACTCCCATTTCGGGCCGGCGCTGGCCGAGGGGCCGGTCATTTCGCGGCGGGGAAGCGCCGGTTTCGATATAAGGGGCCCGGTTCGGGCGGCCTTCAGCGAGGCGGGGCGCCGGCCGCGTCGAGCGCAAGCGTGCGCGCGAGACCCCGGCGCAGGTCGAACTTCGGGGAGAACCCGAGCTTTCGCAGCCGCGCAACGTCCGCGAGGACGTCCGTCGGCCGCTCGCCTGTCTCGCGGAAGCGGGGTGCGACCCCGAGCAGGTCCCCGATCGTGCGCGCGATCGTGGGAATGTCCACGCGCTCCTCGCCGGCGACGTTCAGCAACGTGAAGCCGGGGAGGTCGCTTTCGAGCGCAAAGCGCGTGGCGGCGACAAGGTCCTCGACGAAGATTGGATTCACGCGCGGCCGGCCCTCCTGATGGAGAAGAACCTCGCGGCCTTCGCGCACGCGCGAGAGCACCGCGTTCACAAGGCGGCCGGGATGCGTCCGGGGACCGTAGGGAAAGAAATAGCGCAGCACGACGACGGGGAAGAACTGCGAGTAGTACCGGCACGCTTCCTCGGCTTGGAGCTTCGTGAGCGAGTACACGTCGCGGGGCCGGACGGGAAAGTCTTCCGAAACGGGGCCGTCCGTGGGAGCGTAGACCGTGCCCGTGGAGACGTACACGAACTTCCGGGCGCCGGCCGCCCGCGCCGCCTCCAGCAGCTTCACGGTGCCGCCCACGTTGGCGCGCGTCGCAAGGAGCGGCTGCTCCTGGCACCGGCGCACGTCGGTCTCGCCCCCGACGTGCACGACGGCGTGGAACGAGCCTTCGACGGGAGCGTCGGAAGCGAGATCGTGGAGGACGACGCGTCCGGGGGCGGGCTCCGGGCGGCGGACGAGGGCGAGCACGTCCGAGTCGCGCGCGAGGTCCTCGGCGATCCATCGGCCAAGGTGGCCGTTGGCGCCCGTGACGAGGACGGTCTCCATGCCGCGCGCCAAGGCGCGGGCGGCTCAAAACGTTTGCGCAGGCGGCGCGGCTTCCGCCGGCGGCCAGAAGCCGTACGCCTTCGCGACGCGGCGGGCGATCCGCGTCGGATCGTGGTGGCGCTCGACGAAGCGGCGCGAGCGCTCGCCAACGCGTCGGCGCTCGTCGGGCGCGTCGACGAGCCGTTCGAGGTCGCGCTCGATCGATTCCGGCGTCGTGCGCACGATCGGCAGGTCGCGCGCGAAGTCGTCGGGGACGAATTCGAGGTCGGCCTCGCGGATGTAGGCGAGCACGGGCTTCCCGAGCGCCATGGCCTCCACGGCAAGGCCGCCGTACCAGCCGACGCGAACTTGGTCCACGACGATGTCGGCGCTTTCGTAGAGCGCGCGGACGCGGGCGTGGGGAACCTTCTCGACGAGCACGTACTCGATGGGCCGCCGCTTGGCGAGGCGATGGACGGCCGCCTCGATGACGTCGCTGCCCTTGAAGGCCCGGTTGCTGGGCGCGTGCAGGATGCGCACGGGACCGCCGTCCTCGCGCGGCGGCGCGGGCGTCCATTCGGACGGCTCCACGGCCGTGTAGGGTAGGAATTCGCCGGGGACGAGCGTCAAGAGGTCGGGGTTGAGGCAGAAGATCGTGGAGGCCGCTTTGGCGATCCGGCGGGCGCGCCGCGCCTTGCCGGCGTTCCAGCGCGGGTCGCAGTCGGGGCATCCGCGCTGCCCGTGCGAGAGGTCCGGCACGCCCGGACGGACGTCGCATCCCTGGAACGTGACGACAAGGGGCTTTCCCGTGGCCCGGAACAGCGGAAGGTCGAGGAGGTCCAACCCGCGCTGCGGAAAGTCCAACAACGTGTGGCCATAGTTGAAGTGGAAGGCGTCGTAGGTGCGGGCGGCGCGCCACGCGTAGCGGGAGAGCTTCGCCAGGCGGGCGAGCGCGCCGTCACCGTCGGCCACGACGAGGTCGTCGTGGCGGTAGCCGAACGCGTTGGGCACGGCCAGCGCGACGCGGCTGTCGAGGCCCAGCCGCCGCTCGGCGCGCGAAAGCGTCCATGCGTTGCCGCCGACGACCGCCGGCGCGTGGAGGATCCGCACGCGCGGGGATCGACTTGCTCCGCTTAATCCTATGGAGAAAGCGTCCGCGCTCCGTCCGGCTCCAGCAGCTATATTTGCGGGAACGGGCTACGCCAAAACCATGCACGTCGCCGTATTCGGCGCCGCCGGTTTCGTCGGGCGCGCATTGCTCCGTCGGCTGGATCAGCAGGGCCTCGCGTCGACGGCCATCGACGTGGTGCCCGACCCGTTCGGGGGCTCGCGCCCCTACGTGCAGGCGGACGTGCTGGACCGGCCGAGGATCGAGCAAGCCCTACGCGGATGCAACGCGGTCGTCCATCTCGCAGCGCACTCCCTCACGGCAAGCCTCGCCGATCCTCGGACGAACGCGAAGGTCAACGTCGAGGGTTCGCTTTCGATCTTCGACGCGGCTCGCGCGCAGGGCATCTCCCGCATCGTATTCTCGTCGGCCTCGTCGCTGTACGGGACGCCACGCTACAACCCCGTCGACGAGGAACACTCCGTCGACCCCCAGACGCCCTACGGCGTGGCTAAGTTTGCCGTCGAGCAATACCTTCGCGTCTACGAGCGGCTCTTCAAGATCGAGCCCGTCGTCTTCCGGTTCTTCAACGTGTACGGCCCCGGACAGACGCCGCAGAGCGGCGCGCTCATTCCCGTCGTCCTCGACAAGGTGCGTCGCGGCGAGCCGGTGACGATCTTCGGCGACGGTTCGGCCGCGCGCGACTTCATCTTCGTGGAGGACGTGGCCGAGATGCTGGTCCGCGCCGCGACCGGGCCCTCGCGCACGGGCGTCTACAACCTCGGGACGGGGCGGCTTGCCACGGTGCAGGAGGTCGTGGACCTGTGCGCGAAGGTCGCCGGCCGTCCCGCCGTCGTCGAGCGCAAGCCGCCGCGACCGGGGGAGATCACGAACTTCTCGGCCGACACGCGAAAGCTCCACAAGACCTTCGGGGAGCTTCCCTTCCTGCCGTTGGAGGAGGGGCTCCGCAGGACGGCGGCGGCGCAACCCTGAGGCGGCATGTGCGGGATCGCGGGATACTTCGGCGAAGGCGACCGTGGAACGCTTGCGACCATGGCGCGGGCGCTCTCGCACCGGGGGCCCGACGGGGACGGCTTCTTCACGGAGGGCCGCGCGGGGCTTGCCCACCGTCGCCTTGCCATCATCGATCTCTCGCGGGCCGGCCGCAACCCGATGTTCGACGAGGAGGGCCGTCTCGTCCTTGTCCACAACGGTGAGATCTACAACTTCCAGGACCTTCGGCCCGCGCTCGAGAAGGCGGGCCACCGATTCGTCTCGCGCACGGACACCGAGGTCATCCTGCACGGCCACGAGGAATGGGGCGAGCGGGCGCTCCATCGCTTCAACGGCATGTTCGCCTACGCGCTGTACGATCGGCAGCGCAAGGAGCTGCTCCTGGCGCGCGACCGCTTCGGCATCAAGCCGCTGTACTACGCGCGGCGCCCCGATGGCACGTTCCTGTTCGCAAGCGAGGTGAAGGCCCTCCTGGCGGCCGGGGTGGAGCGGAAGATCGACCCTCTGGCCCTTCACCAGTACCTCAACCTGCGGTACGTGCCCCTCGACCGCACGCTGTTTGCAGGCATCCGGTCCGTGCCGCCGGGCTCCTACGTCCGCGTGAACGCTCGCGGCCACACGGTCACGCGGTGGTGGAGACCGTCGTATCGTCCGCGCCCCTACACGGAGTCCGCGGCCGTTGCGATCCTCCGGCGCCTGCTGCGCGCCGCCGTGGCCCGGCACCGGATCGCGGACGTTCCCGTCGGATTCTACCTCTCCGGCGGCTTGGATTCGAGCACGCTTGTCGCGCTTGCCGCCCAGCAGAGCAAGGAGCCGCTCCACACCTTCAGCATGGGCTTTGGCGAGCCCAACGACGAGTTCGCGGACGCCCGGCGCGTCGCGGAGGCCTTCGGCACGCGGCACGAGGAGCGGCTCGTCCACGCAAGCCTGCTTCGCGACCTTCCGCGGATGGTCTGGCATCTCGACGCCCCGCGGCGCAACCTGTATCCCTTCTACCTCGCGCAGGCGGCCGCGCGGTCGGTCACGGTCGTGCAGAACGGGCTGGGCGGGGACGAGCTCTTCGGCGGCTACGGGTTCCGCTACGAGTTCATGGAGAAGCACGCAGCGCGCCGGCGACGGCTCTCGGCGGCGGCGCGGGACGCCGTCGCCCGGCAGGCGGCGGCGCTGAGGACGCGGCTGATCGCCGCCGATCCGGTCGAGGGGTACGACCGCATCCGCAACGCGCGTCACGACGCCACAATCGACGATCCCGCGGCGGCGTACTCGCTCATCTACAACGTCGACGAAGTGTACGACGACGAGATGCTGGCGCGCATGTACGGTCCACGCCTGCGCGGCAGGACGCAGGAGGAGGTCCTCTCGGTCCTGCGGCCGTACTTCACCCGGCGCGAGCGTCCGACGACGCAGGTCATGCGCACGGACCTCGAGCTTCGCATGGTGTACGATTTCCTTCCCGTGGACGACGCGACGGGGATGGCCTTCTCGCTGGAGAACCGCGTGCCCTTCCTCGACGCCGAGCTTGCGGAGTTCGCGCTCACGGTGCCGCACGCGCTCAAGTGGCGCGACGGCGAGGGCAAGTACCTGCTGCGGAAGGCGGTCGCGCCCTGGCTTCCCAAGGAAACGCTGGCCAAGCCCAAGCAGGGTTTCTCGCCCAACGTCCTGTCCTCGTACCGCGACGAGGTGCTGCCGGCGGCCTTGGACCTCTTGCCGCGCGGCGCCCTGGTCCGCGACGGCTACTTCGACCGCTCGTTCGTGAAGCGGCTCCTTGGAATCCCCCTGCGGCCGGAGCTTTCGCCGCACTACCTCCTCGCATGGAAGATGCTCGCCTTCGAGGTGTGGCACAAGATCTACTTTGAGCAGGACGACGTCGTTCGTCCCCGGCTCGAAGGGCGGCACTTCTTCCCGGGCGCTTGAGGATCAGCGCCGCACGCTCTCGAGCTCGCCGGAGACGTAGCTTCGAAGGGCGCGCGGGTGGAGCGTGGCGACGACCATCGCTGCCTCCGCCCGGCCGAACTCGCGAAGGAGCGCAAGCAGGCCAAGGTAGGCGCCGAGCATCGCAAGCGCGATCGCCGCCAACGCAAGGGCCCCGAGCGATCCGGCTGCCAGCGACCCAAGGGCAAGCCACGCTCCCGCGCCGACGAGGGCGCCGGCGGCTACGTGCTTGGCAATCGGGCGGATCCACGCCGTTCCCACGGCGTCGCGCGCGACGTAGGCGAACAGGAACATGCCCACGAGGTTGGCGGAGAACGTGGCGTACGCCGCGCCCAGCCCCTTGAGCCCAAGGAGCGGGAGGCCAAACAGGCTCGTGGGGATGAGCACGAGGTTGAGCACGATGTTCGACGTGAAGATGAACAGGTTGACGGCGCTCACGCGGCCGGGCCGTCCGAGGCCAAGGCCGATCGAGAGGAAGATTCCACCCAGGGCGACGACGAGCTGCGTAAGCGCCAAGACCACGAGCGCGGGGCCGCCGTCGAGGAACGCGTCGCTCAAGACGACACGAATCACGTGCGGGGCGAAGACGGCGAGGAAGACGATGGGAAGCACAAGCGCCATCGACGTGTACCGCACGGATTCGGCCGAGAGCCGCGTGACGCGCGGCCAGTCGCCCTCCGAGATGGCGGCCGAGACGGCGGGGAACACGAGGAGCGCCACGCCGGCGGCCAGGCTCACGAGCAGCACGGCGACCTGGATGGCGGCGCCGTACTGCCCGACGTCCACGTCGCCCCAGAAGAAGCCGAGCATCAGGCGATCCGTGCTGAACGAGACGGCGCCGACGAGGCTCACGGCCAGGATGGGTCGGGCAAAGCGCCAGTAGTCCTGCACGATCCGCCGCTGCGGGCGGCCGCGCGGAAGCGAGCGCTCGCGGTACGCGGCGGCAAGGGCCCAGGAGACGAACGTGCCGCCGACGAAACTTCCCGCGTACAGCAGCGCTCCGTTGTCGGCGATCCAGCGCACGACGCCTTCGGGTAGCGATTGCGCGACGCCAAGGAGCGGCCCCGAACCGTGCGCGCCGGCGAACAGCAGGGCCGCGAGGATGGCAAGCGGAACCCGCGAGATGTGCTCGGCGAAGATGATGGTCTGCGTGGTGGCGGTCCGCTGGAGGCCGTCGAAGGTGACGATGTACGCCTGGCGGAGGTTCTGGAAGAACGCGTGCACGAGCACGGCGAGGATGACGCCGATGGAGGTCGATACGAACGGGATCGACAGGACGTTTGTCTGGAACGCGATCCAGGCCAGCGCGCCCGCCGTGACGACAAGCGAGAGGGCGAGCTTCGCCCACCAGTACGTCGCCAGCGCGTCGCCCACGTCCTCGCCCGACGAAACGGCCTTGACGTGCGCCGGCTGGAAGCCGAGGTCGGTGAGGAGCTGGATGAAGTAGAGGATTCCCATGGCGTACAGGACCTGCCCCATCAACGCGGGGCCCATCTCCAGCGCCACGACCTTGAGCGCGACGTAGCCAAGGATGCCGCCGAGGATCGTGTTTGCGAAGACCACGATCGCCTTGCGCGCGATCACGCGGGCGCCCCCTCGCCGCGCCAGAACGGATGGGAGGCAAGCAGCCGCTCCCGCTGGCGCTCCCAGCAGTGCTCGCGCTCGAAGGCAAGGCGCGCCCGGCGGCCCATGTCGCGGCGCGTCGCCGGGTCGTCGCGCAAACGCGCCACGGCGTTTGCGACCGTGCGGGGCTCGATGTCGGGGATGCCAAGCGCAAGGCCGGGATCGATCGCGGTGCGCCGGATCTCCCGACGGTCGCTTGCCACGATGGCCAGGCCCATGGCCATGTAGTCGAAGAGCTTGTTGGGCGCCTGGTGGTCGTACTTTGCGATCTGCGGCGGGTAGACCACGAGTCCGGCGTCGGCGACCTGCAGGGCCTCGAACATGCCGGAAACCGGAAGGGGTCCCGTGAAGACGACCCGCGAGGCGACGGCGAGCGAGGCCGCCCGCGCGCGGAGCTCCTCGAGCGTCTCCTGCGGGCCGCCGATGGCAAGGAGCTTCACGTCGGTCGGAAGGTGCCGCAGCGCCTCCATCGCCTCCACGATCCCCCGCTCGCGCGAGAAGCTTCCCGTGAAGGCGAGGACGAAATCGTCCGGCGCAAAGCCGAGCTTGGAGCGCACGGCGGCCGCGGGCGTCGAGACCCGCGTCTGCGCGAGCGGCTTCGCGTTGCGGATCGTCGTCACGCGCGGGGTCCAGGCGGCAAACCGGTCTCGGATGCCGTCGGCGACCACGTAGACGTGGTCGGCCCGCCGGCTGGCGCGGCGCTCGATCCAGCGGAAGGCGGCCGCCTCAAGCGCGCTCTTCTCGGCGGCGATGGCGGGGAAGTCCTCGTGCGCGTCGTAGAACAGCAACGACCCGGTCCGGCGGCTGGCGCGCACGGAGGCGGGAAGGAGCTCGGGATCGTGGCAGACGATCGCGTCCGGCCGCGCCGCGGCGAGACGCTCGGCGACCCGATCCGTGATCGCCCGAAAGCTCGCGACGCGCGCGAGCAGGCCCGTCGACGGCGGCCGGAGGTACAGGCGCTCGACCTCGACGCCCTCGCGCGTCTCCCGCTCGGGCAACGCCACCGGGCGGCGGATCCATTCGATCGCCCGGATCTCGTGGCCCGCCTCGCGCGCGAGCTCGACCTGGCGCATGGCGCGAAGGTACGGGATCTTTGCGTACTCCTGCTCCCACAAATCGGTGGGGATCGCAAGCGCAAGCCTCGCCATCATCGCCTCCGGAGGACCCATTCCGCGGCTTCGGCGAGCGAAGGCGCGACGAAATCGGGCTGCTCCTGCGGCCCCGCGAGGGCAAGCTCGGCTCGCCCGCGCTCGGAGGGAACGATCACGGCCCGCGCCCCCACCCGCTTGGCAAGAAGCACGTCGAGCATGCGGTCGCCCACCACCACGCTTTGCCGAGGGTCGATCCCATGCTCGCGCGCCGCCTGCTCGACCATGCCGGGCTCCGGCTTGCGGCAGGGGCAGGCGTCGGCGGGAGCGTGCGGGCAGACGTAAAGCGCATCCAGCCGCGCGCCCTCCTTGCCCAGAAGCTCGCGAAGGCGCTCGTGGACCCGCTCGAGCGTCGGGCGGTCAAAGTAGCCCCTGGCGAGGCCCGACTGGTTTGTCACCAGGAAGACCGGAAGACCCGCCTCGTTCCAGCGGCGCACGGCTTGCGCCGCCGCGGGAAGGAGCGTCACGTCCTCGGGGCGCGAGCAGTAGGGCACGTCGCGCATGAGGGTGTCGTCGCGGTCGACAAAGACGGCGGCACGTCGCGTCATGGCGTGCTCAACCGAACAGGTCCTTCTCGACGATCTGGCAGAGGATGTGGCCCATGAGGATGTGGCTTTCCTGGATGCGCGGGGTCTCGGTGGAAGGGACGACGAGGGCGTGGTCGACCATGCCGGCAAGCTTGCCGCCGGCGCCGGTCATGGCGACGGTGACGGCGCCAAGCTTGCGCGCCGTCTCCATGGCCTTCACCACGTTGGGGCTGTTGCCCGACGTGGAGATGCCGATCACGACGTCGCCGGGCCGGGTGAGGCCTTCGAGCTGGCGCGAGAAGACCGTCTCGAAGTCGAAGTCGTTTGCGATCGCGGTGAGCGCGCTCGTGTTCGTGGTGATTGCAAGAGCGGCCGCCCCCGGCCGCTTTCGGTTGTAGAACTGGCCGGAAAGCTCGGCCGCGATGTGTTGCGCGTCGGCGGCCGACCCGCCGTTTCCGAAGATGATCATCTTGCCGCCGTTGCGAAGGCTCCGCGTGACGACGTCGGCCACGGCCAGGATCTGCCGCGCGCTGGCCTTGAGCCCTTCCTTGGCGTCGATGCTCGCCTGGATCTGCGCGAGCACGTCCGCTTCGCTAGCCATGGACCTCCCACGTCTGGAGGCCCGACTCCTCGAAGGCGAACTCCGTGGGCTCCCCTCCGAGCGATCGCACCTCCTTGGCCACCTCGTGCTTGCGGTCGAACTCGCAGAAGAGCAGGAGGTACCCGCCGCCGCCGGCGCCGAGGATCTTGCCGCCGACGGCGCCCGTGGCGCGCGCGGCCTCGTACATCTTGTCGATCTCCGGGCTTGAGACCTTGCTCGCGAAGTTCTTCTTGAGCTCCCAACCCTGGTGCAGCAACGAGCCGAAGGTGTCGAGGTTGCCGCGCAAGAGCGCGTTCTTGAGGTCGACTGCCAACTGCTTCGTCTGGTCGAGCACGTCGGTCGTCTTGCCGGTCGAGAAGCGCTCCTTCTGCTCCCGGATGATGTTGGCCGACAGCCGCGTGCGCCCGGTGTACACGAGCATGCAGCGGTACTCGAGCTCGTTCACGACCTGCCGGCTCACCTTGAGCGGGTTCACGATCGTCGCGTCCTTGTGGAACTCGATGAAGTTGAAGCCGCCGAAGGCCGCCGCATACTGGTCCTGCTTGCCGCCCTCGATGCCAAGGTCCAAGCGCTCGAGCTTGTAGGCAAGGTCGGCGACGTCGTATTGCGTGAGCGGGAGCTTCATCCAGTGCTTGAACAGCCCGATGAGCGCAACCATCACGGTCGAGGACGAGCCGAGCCCAGAGCCCGGCGGCGCATCCGAGTGGAGAAAGAGGTCGAAGCCCTGCTTTGGCGTGAAGTTCTGCAGCACGGCCTTCACGAGGTCGAGCTTCCCGTCGAACCGCCACTGCTCGGCCGTCTCGTAGCGGGCCTCCACGTCGAGATCCAGGCTCTTGATCTGGATGATGGGGTCGCTCTGCCGAGGGCGCAGCGTGCCGAAGGCGTACTTGTTGACGGTCGCGCTGATGACCACGCCGCCGCGCTCCTCGATGTACGGCGACACGTCCGTGCCTCCGCCGCCGAAGCTGATCCGCAGAGGGGCCTTGGCCCGGATCATGAGCTGCTTGGGGGCGCCCTCCGGCGGCATCGGGTGACCATGCCGATCCGAGTTATATAACCGTTTATCTCGCGTCCGGCCGCGCGGCAAGAATGCGCTCGTAGAGCGCCTCCAGGCGAGGGATCGTGACGCTCCAGCGGTACTGCGACTGCGCCTTCTTGCGACCGGCCTCGCCCATGCGACGGCAGAGCGCCGGGTCCGCAAGCAGCGTCTCCATCGCGCGCGTGATGCCCCCGATGTCTCCCCGTTCGTGCAGCAGCCCGTTCACGCCCTCGTCGACGACGTAGGGCACGCCGCCCACGCGCGTGGCGACGACCGGGCGGCCCTGCGCCCAGGCTTCGAGGAAGACGACGCCCTGCGCTTCGTAGTCGGTTGGAAGCGCGAGGAACTCGCACCCGCGGAGGAGGGCGAACTTCTCCTCGCGCGACACGGCGCCCGTCGTCACCACGCGGTCCGCCAGGCCCAGGGCCTTCGCGAGCGCGAGCACGGGCTCCCGCTCGCCTTGGTCGGGGCCCACAAAGACGAGCTTCACCTCCGGGAACCGGGCCGCGACGCGCTCGAAGGCTTGCACGAGGTGGCGCGGGTTCTTCTCCTCGAACAGGCGCCCGAGGAAGAGAACGTAGCGCGCAAGGCCGTGCTTCTGCATGGCGGAAGCCGCGTCGTACTCTTCGAAGGCGCTGTCGTCGGCCGGGCTTGGGATCTCCTCGATGGGCACGCGAACGCCGTGCGAGCGCGCCCATCGGGTCTCGTCGGCCGTCATCACCTGGATCGCGTCCATCCGGCGGAGCGTCGGGAGCCCACGCAGGTGATCGTAGGCGATGCGGGCCAGGTAATGGGTGAGGCGGCCGGGGTAGAGCGTGGATCCCATGAGCCCCGTGGTCAGGGCGTGCGTGGATCGGTGGCGACGGGCCAGCCAGTCGGAAACCGGGCTCGGGTAGCCTTGCGTCTCCAGCACCTCGCGGAAACGCGGCCGAGGGCGGTAGAACAGCCGGAACGTGCCACGGAAGACTTCCGGCCGGTAGCGCACGATCTCGAAGCCGCCGAACGGCTCGTCTCCCTCGGGCAGCGGGCGCCGGTCCGGAAGAGCCGCGGCGGTGTGGACGACGACGCGATGCCCGCGCGCGGTGAGCAGTCGGGCCGTCTCGAGTACGCGATGCTCGACGCCGCCCACGGAGGGATGGAAGAACGGGATCTGGATGTCGAGATCAACCAGCCGCGACCAGCTCCTTGTAGAGCGCGTGAACGCGAGCGGCGTTGGAGGTCCACGTCTGCGCCTTGGCGTGGTGCCGGCCGCGGCCGATCAGGCGCGCCCGGTGCGGCTCGTCCGTCAGGAGATCGTGCAGCCCCTCCGCGATGGCAGGTGGCGAGGGCGCCACGAGAAGCGCCGCGCCGCCCGTCGCAAACGGCACGCCCCCGACGTTTGTGCCAAGCGTGGGCACCTCGGCCGCCATGGCCTCGAGGTACACGATGCCAAAGGGCTCCTCGCGCGGCGTGTGCGCGAAGACGCGCGCCGTCTTGACGAGGCTTGCGACCTGGGGATCCAAGAGGCGCCCGGCGAACCGCACGCGGTCGTCCACGCCCAGCGAGCGCGCCAGGTCCCGTACCTCGTCGGAGGCGGTCCCCTCGCCGGCGAGCACGAGGTCGATGCCCGACTCCGGGCTTGCCGCGCGCGCGAAAGCCTCGAGCAGCAGGTCCTGACCTTTCACCTTCTCGATCCGACTCACGTTGAGCACGTAACGTCCGACGTCGACCCGGAGCTTCGCAAGAAGGTCCTGGTCCGGTTTGGCGTGCGCGAAGCGCTCGTATTCGACCCCGTTTGGAATCACCTCGACGCGGCGAGCGCCAAGCTCGGTGAACGTGGCGGCGTCCGTGGGGGTGAGCGCAATGGCCGCGTCGAGGGCTCCGACGGTGCCGGGTCCTTTGAGGAGGTTGTACAGTCCTTTGAGCGGGCGAAACGCCCCCCGACCCTCCACGAACCCGTGGGACGTGAGCGCAACCTTCCATCGCGCGCCGGCGCGATCGCGGACGAGCGCATCCCACGATTTGTATCCATAGCCATGGAGATGCACGACGTCGGGTACGAAGCGATCGACGAGGGCGCGCAGGTTCGGGATCTCGAAGCCGTACCCCCACGCGGGGATTCCCGTGGACCGGATGGGCACGCGCACGACGCGCACGCCCTCCACCGATTCCTCGTCGGGCAGGCGAGGGTCGAGGACCTGCGGGACCTCGGTCCGCATCTTCGTCGTGACGACCGTCACGTCGTTGCCAAGCTTCGCAAGCTCGCTTGTGAGCCGCGCAACGTGGCGCTCGCCGCCCCCTTCGGCGGGCGGAAATCGGGCGGCGACGTGCACGACGCGCATCAAGACCGGACTACCCCGCCAACCCTTTATAAGTCCCCCGTCGTTCGACGCCCGCATGCGGGCGCTCGTGACGGGCGGCACGGGTTTCGTCGGGAGCCACCTGTGCCGCCGCCTCGCCGAAGAGGGCTACGAGGTCCACGCGACCTCGGCGTCGAGCAAGCCCTCCCCCGATCCGCGCGTCGCGGTCCATCCGTTGGAGATCCTCGACGCCGGCGCCGTGGAGACGCTCGTCGGCCGCATCGCGCCCGAACGCATCTACCACCTGGCGGGACAATCGAGCCCCCGGCTTTGGGCGCAGGATCCATCGCGCATGATGCAGGTGAACGTCGTGGGAACCGTCCACGTGCTCGACGCGGTGCGCCGGACGGGCGTTGCCGCCCGCGTCCTCGTCGCGGGATCGAGCGCACAGTACGGCGAGGCGCCGGCGTCGGAGATGCCGCTTCGCGAGGACCGGCCGCAGACGCCCGTGCGGGCGTACGGCGTCTCGAAGGTCGCCGCGGACCTCCTGGCCTACGCGGCCTGGCGCACGGACCGCATCGAGACCGTGCGCGCGCGCGTGTTCAACGCCAACGGCCCCGGCGGCGCCTGGCAGGTCTTCTCGGAGTTCGCCCGGAGGATCGCGGCCCTGGAGCGCGAGGGAGGGGGCGAGCTTGCCGTGGGCAACCTCGACGCGCGGCGCGACTTCTCGGACGTGCGCGACGCGGCGCGGGCGCTCTTCCTGGCGATGGAGAAGGGCCGCCCGGGCGAGGCGTACAACGTGTGCACGGGCCGCGCGACCCGCGTGGGCGACGTGCTGGACCTTCTCTGCAAGGAAGCCCGCGTTCCCATCGCCGCGCGCAAGGACCCGTCGCTCCTGCGCGCGGCCGACGAGTCGGTGATCGTGGGCGATCCAGGCAAGCTTGCGCGAGACGCGGGGTACGCGCCCCGCATCCCGCTTGCGCAGACCGCGCTGGACACCCTCGAGTACGAGCGGACGCGGACGCCATGACGGTTCGGGAGCCTTCCGTCTCGCTGCTGGTGCTGTGCCGCAACGAGGGCCGCAACCTGCTCAACAACCGCGACCGGCTGCTCGAGCTTCTGGACCGCGCGGCCAAGGAAGGTCACCCCGCGGAAGCGATCCTTCAGGGCGACGGCTCGACGGACGAGACGCCCGCGGTGATCGCGGACTTTGCCGCCTCCGACCCCCGCGTGCGCGGCTTTGCCGAGCCCGCGCGCAAGGGCAAGGGAGGGGCCTTGTCCGCCGCGGCGGCAAGCGCGCGCGGACGGTACCTCGTCATGCTGGACGCAGACGTTCCCCTCGACACCTCCACGCTCGCCCGGATCCTGAAGGAGCTCGACGGGGGGACCCAGGTCGTCCTTCCCTCGCGGCGGCATCCGCGAAGCCAGGTGGAGCGGATTCCGGTCACCCGGCGCCTTCCGAGCAAGCTGTTCAACGTCGTCGTGAATCTCCTCCTCGGGCTCTCCATCGCCGACACGCAGTGCGGCGTCAAGGGATTTCCGCGCGACGTTTTCGACCTCGTGCGTCCCCGACGGTTCCTCGGCTACGAGATGGACCTCGAGATGCTGGCTCGGGCCCGCCGCGCGGGTCTCCGGCTGCGCGAGATCCCCATCGGCTACCGGCACGGACGCGACTCGGGCTTCTCGGTCCTTCGGGACGGGCCGCGGATGCTTGCCGCCGTGTGGCGCATCCGCCGTGCCATGCAGGCGGGCGAGTTCGACCCGCCCGCCGGCGCTTCCTCGCGCCGCGACGCCCCGAAGGGTTGAAGCCCGGTGCGCGCGCTCGGCGCCGCGTGCGTCGCGACCTCCTGTGGAAGGGCTTGCAGGCGGCCCTTGGGGTCGTGGTCCTGGCGTGGGCCGCGCTTCTCATCGGCTCGGCCGAGGTCCTCTCCACGATCGGGGACGCAAGGGGCCTGCCGCTGCTGGCGGCCATCGGCGCGTGGGCGTGCGTGGGTCTCCTGCTCGCGACTCGGCTTTGGCACCTGCTCGCCCGCGCGGGCCACCGCCTCACGCTTTCCCGCGCCGTGGGCGTGAACCTCGCCGGCCTCATCCTCTCCGACGTGACCCCCGGCCGCGTGGGGTACTTCGCCGTGCTGCCGCTTCTGGCGCGCGAGGGCGTCCCGGCCAAGAAGTCCTTTGCGATCGTCGCGGGCACGCAGGCCATCGAGCTCATCCTCAAGGTCATGGTGGGCGCGCTTGCCGTTGCGTTCCTAGTCTGGACCTTGCCCGTCGAGCCGGGCCTTCGCACCGCGCTTGTGGCCGGCGTCCTCGCGTTGGCCTCGGTGACGCTCGTGGGCACGGCGTTTGTCTGGGGCGGCCGCACGGCAACGGTCAAGCGCGTGCTGTCGTTCCTGCCCCTTGGCTCCGGGCTTGCCGAGCGCTTCGCCGGCATGTCGGCGGAGGCGCGCGCGCTCCGGCGGGAGATCCCGCTCATCTTCGCCGTGTCCGTGGCGGGGCTTTTCTTGGCTGGCGCGCAATGGTGGCTCGTGGGGCAGGCCGTGGGTCTCGAGCTTCCCTTCCTCGTCTTCGTCCTCCTCCATCCGCTCGTGACGGCCCTCTCGTTCGTTCCCGTCGGCGTGGCCGGCCTTGGCATCCAGGAGAGCGGACTTACGCTCGTGCTCGCGCTTCTGGGCGCCCCGCTGCCGCTTGCGCTCGCCTTTGCGCTGTTGGCCCGCGTGACGACCGTTCTCGCAGACCTTCCGGGCGCCTACGTCGTCGTGCACCGCGCGGCGGGCTCCTACGCGCCGGCGGTAACCTGAAGCGTCGCTGCCGGCTTCGCCGGCTCCTCTTCCCGCAGCGCGCGGTACGCCTCCCAAGCAAGAAGCGCGAAGGCCGCCGTGAAGGCGAGCTGGACCCAGAACGGGTAGACCTCGGTCGCGTCGGG
>DATLFM010000052.1 GCA_035541015.1 Candidatus Thermoplasmatota archaeon | reverse complement strand
CGCAGAAAGCGTCGAAAGACCACCCACGCGAAGCGTCGTCCGAGCGTCCACCGCACTCGCATTCACCGTGCCGTTGGCCGCCGTAATGTACGCCTGACCCCCGTTCACGTTGAGATCGCCCGCAAAGTTCGTGCCAGCAAGCGAGGAAAGACCGCCCACACGCGCGCTCCCGCTCACGTCAAGCGCGCTCGCATTGGCCGTCCCGTTGGCCGCCGTCACGTAGAACGCGCCGCTGCCAACGTTGAAGTCGCCACCAAGGTTCGCGCCGGCAAGCAAGGAAAGGCCGCCCACACGCGCGTTCCCGCTCACGTCAAGCGCACTCGCGTTGGCCGTCCCGTTCGAGGCGGTCACGAAGAAGGCGCCGGCGCCCACGTTGAGGTTGCCCGCGAGATTCACGAAGCTGGAGACGGTGAGGACCCCGCCGATACGCGCGGCTCCGCGAACGTCCACCGCGCTTGCGTTCACCGTGCCGTTGGCCGCCGTCACATACGCCTGACCGCCTCCCACGTTGAGGTCGGAGCCGACGTTGGCCGCGCCAAGCCTCGAAAGCCCACCGACCCGCACGTCGCCCGATACGTCGAACGCGCTTGCGTTGGCGGTGCCGTTGGAGGCCGTCACGAAGAACAGGCCGGGGCCGACGTTGATGTCGTCCGTCACGGAGAGCGTGCCGGCGGGCCCTTGGGGTCCTTGCGGTCCCGTGGCTCCCGTGGCTCCGGCTGCGCCAGCCGCGCCGGCGGGTCCTGCCGGTCCGCGCTCGCCGCGAAGTCCCGCGGGGCCCGCGGGCCCTTCGGGTCCCTGGGGGCCCGCCTCGCCGCGCGCGCCTGCCGGGCCGGCGGGACCGAGAAGGCCCGCGGCGGGGCTCTCGCAGACGAGCGCGCCGACGGGGCTCACGCCCTTCACGTATTGCCCGACCGGGCACGAGGCGCCCGCGAAGTTGCGAAGCGCGTCGACGTCGCCGCAGACGGGTTCCGAGGAGGCGTCGAACCCGATCACGAACTGTCCGGTGGGGCAGCGCGCGTTGGCGAGCGCCTCGGCGTTGAGGTCGCGCGTCTCGCTCGGCGTCGTGCATCCCGAGAGAACGAGGGCGCCGACGACGCCGAAGATCGCGAGAAACCTGCTTGCTCCTGCGGACGAGCGCACCATGGTTTGACCTCCCCGAATCCCGGCGGCCGGCCGGGTAGCGGCGGTCGAGCGCCGATGGAACATATCTAGTTTGCTTCGGACGGGAGCACGGGAGGCTCGGATCCTTCGGCGGGAATGTCGGGTTTCCGCCAATGCGCGACGGTTCGCGACGCCGCGGCGCCCACGCCCGCGGCGGCCAAGACGACGACCCCAAGAGCGGTCCAGATCTCGGCGGGCGCGTGCACGGCGCCCAGCCGGATCCAACCGACCCCGGCGGGCGTTTCGTCCGGAGAACCGGCCAAGGCCAGCGGCAAAAGTCCAAGCCAGGGAACCTCGCCCCGCGCCACGCCCGCGATCCATTCGGGCTCGACAGCGGGGCAATCCGGAGCGGGCTTGCCCGCGCACGTGATTCCGAGCACGGGATCGGGCCACGGGTTCATGCTCGGGTTGTCGCCTTGCGTGAGGTAGCCGCTGCGCGGCGGCTTCCAGCCGCCGTCGACGCGTTCGAGGAATCCTTTCTCGGGCCACACGATGCCGCGCGCGCCAAACGCGCACGCGCCTTCGCGGCACTCGGGACGATCGATGACCCTTGGCCACGCGAACGCGTAGGTTCGCGCCTCGCCTTCGCCTTGCACCTCGATCCACGTGAGCGCACGGTGGATCACAAGCGACCGCGTGGGGTCGCCCGCGGGCCTGTACGCGATCACCTCGCCGGGCGCGCCGTAGCGCGCGGGGCCGCCCTCGGCAAGCGTTTGGATGGGGCCCGCAGGCGCGCGCAGGAACACGACGTCGCCGGGATCGATCGTTCCCACGCGTCCCCACGTGGGCTCGTCGAATCGGTGCATCATGCTGCCGCCGCGGACGAGAAGCGGCGATCCTTCGAAGGCGGAGATTGCAAGCACGCACAGAGGCAACGCGATCAGCGCAAGGACCGTGCCTGCCAGCATGCCGCGCACGGGCGTGCCAGCCGCCGGCGAGTTCGTAAGCTTTGCTGCCGGCACGGGTCCGCGTCCCCGCGGATCGCCGAGCCACCGTGCGCGCCCTCGCTTGCGCTCGTGGATCGGTAAGAAAAAAGAAGAGCCCGGCGCGCGGGGGAGCGCGCCGGGGGGACCTTACGTGGGGCTCAGACGACGAACACGACGAAGTTGAAACTCGTGTCGGTGAGCGTCCCGGCATCATTGTAGCAGAGGACCTGGTAGTCGTCGGAGACGCTGATGCCTCCTACGCAGAATGCCTTGACGGAAAGCTGCTCGGCGGTCACGAGGATGACGTTGGAAAGACTGGCGTCGGTGCCGGTCATGTCGATCGTGTAGTCGCCGTCGCCGTTCCGCGTGGAGGTGAATCCCGAGCCGCTCAACGTCGCGCCGTTTCCCAGGATTCGGCCCGCCACGAAGTAGCTGGCCCCCCACGTCGGCACGCCGCCGACGACCTTGAGGACTTGACCGTTTGCGCCAAGCGATCCCGTGGCGTCCTGGAGCGCACCGCCCAGGCGCAGCGCGCCGGCGATCTGCACGTCACCGCTCACGTTCACGTTGCCCGTTACGTTCGCCGTTCCGTTGGAGGCCGTCACGTAGAACGCTCCACCGCCAACGTTGAGATCGCCACCCGCATTGATCCCAGAAAGCGTCGAGAGACCACCGACGCGAAGCGTCGTCCGAGCGTCCACCGCGCTCGCATTCACCGTGCCGTTTGCGGCCGTGACGTACGCTTGGCCTCCGTTCACGTTGAGATCGCCGCCAAAGTTGGATGCTGCCAACCGCGACAACCCACCGACCCGCAGGACGCCGCTCACGTCCAGCGCGCTCGCGTTGGCCGTCCCGTTCGAAGCCGTCACGTAGAACGCGCCGCCGCCGACGTTGAAGTCGCTCCCGGCGTTGATCGCAGAAAGCGTCGAAAGACCGCCAACGCGAAGCGTCGTTCGAACGTCCACCGCGCTCGCATTCGCCGTCCCGTTGGCCGCCGTGACGTAGAAGTCCTTGTTGGCTCCGACCCAGAAGTCCCCGGTCGAGTTGAGCTCGCCCGAGACAAAGACGTTGGCGAAGAACTTGTCCGCCACGTACGTCTGCACGGTGTCGAGCAGGCTCACGTTGGCAAGGAGCGGTCCGGCGGGGCCCTGCGATCCTTGCGGGCCGGTGGCGCCGGCGGCGCCGGTGGCCCCGGTGGGTCCGGCCGGGCCGCGCTCGCCGCGGGCGCCGGGAGGCCCTTCGGGTCCTTGGGGTCCGGCGGGGCCGGCCGTGCCGTTGACGCCGCGCTCGCCTTGGGGACCCGCGGGGCCGGCGAGGCCTTGCTGGCCTTGCGCGCCCGGCGGGCCGGGCGTTCCGGCGGAACACACGAGGCCCGTGGTCTCGTTGACGCCGCGGACGAACTCGCCGGCGGTGCATTCGACTTGCTGGCCCGATTGCAGGTTGAGGGTGTTCGACGTCGTCGTGGTGCATCCGGCCAAAACGACGGCCGCTGCGACCGCAAGCGTGATCTTCAACGTTGCCTGCGCTGGTTTCTTTCCGGTTGACATGGGGTCATTTCTCCGATTCGGAACGGTCTTCGGTCGGGGCGCGCGGCGCGTCGACGCGCGCGGCGATCTTATTCCACTGCCGGTACTGGGCGAGGTACGCCCGGCCCTCGGCGGTGATCCGCAAGGTACTGGTGTCTTCGATGAAACCGGCGTCCTTGAGGTCGAGAAGGTAGGCGGCAAAGCGCGAGTTGGCCACGTTGGCGCGCCGGGCAAGCTCCGTCACGCTGGGCAACGGGCCTGAGGCAAGCGCTTGGTCTACGGCGTCGAGGATCGACCCTACGACCATTGCCCGCTCCCGTCGCGCCACGCTTTCTCCTCCCCGCCGGTGCCTTGGGCACCCTGCGGCGAGCGCGCAAGCCGCGCCCGTGGGATAATCCGTCCTAGGATTCCGGGCGGAATCGGACCCGGAACCGGGTCAAATCCTGGCAAAACCGGGGCGTTTCAGTCGTCTTCCAGACGCGTTTTCGTGACGCGTCCGCAAGCGCTCGTCAATTGCGTCGGTTTTGGGTTTGCGGATCCTCGTCGGTGCGCACGGGGGTCAGGCGGTCGGTCCTGGCCACGCTCTCGGCGAGCTTCTCTCCCAGCGGCGTGAGCCGGTAGTACACCCAGGCACCCGGCAATCCTTCGACGGCTCCCTTGTGCGTGCGGACGAGAACCGGCGGGGCAAGCCCGGCCTGGGCCTTCCATCCGGGAACGTACAAGTCGAGCTTCTGGACCGCCGACTCGTTGAGCTGCTGGGCAAACTCGGAGACGCGCTTCACGCTCACGCCGGTCTGCTCTGCCAGGCGCTTTTGCGTAAGCCGCGGCTCGCCGGGACGATCCTGCCCCGCGCTTGAGTGACGAAGCGCAAGGATGAGCACCTTCCAGGCCGGCGTGGGGGGATTCACGCCGATGAGCGGGGTGCTTGCGCCCACGAGGATCGGCGGGGAGGATGGCGCAGGCGCCGGGGCGGCGGCCGCCGCGGGCGGACCCGGCAGCGTCCCGGCGTCGTGGGACGCAAGCCCCGGACGCCACGCTTCCAGCGCGGCAAGGACGAGGAGGCCCGCGGCAAGCCCAAGGCCAAGGTCGGCGCCGTGGGGAACGCCGCCTTGCACGAGCAGGAACCACAGCGCGACCGACGCTCCGCCGGCGGCGGCAAGAGCCCGGGCCAAGAGCGCGGGAACCTTGTCGCGGGCAAGCCCCGCGCAAACGAGGATGGGGCGGACGAGCGCAAGCGTGACGAGGTTCACGGCCATGAGAAGGCCCACCGGTTTCCCGGTGATGGCGATCTCCGCGGCCGCAAGCACGGGACCCAGCGCAAGCACGGGCAACGCGACCGACACGCCCGGGGCCCGAGGGTCGCGCAACAGCCGCGCGCCTGCTGCAAGACTTGCGAGCAGCAGGCCCAGGAGCGCCACCGCGTTGGGAAGTTCCCACGCCAGGACTTCGCCGGCAAGCGCGGGCTCGAGGCGGTGCAGGCCCGAAGCGCCAAAGTACAGCGCGCGGGGGAGGAACGCAAGCGCGATCCAACGTTCGCGCTCGCTTCCGACCGACAGAATCCAGCCAAAGGCGCCAAGCGCCGCGTAGTACGGGATCGCGCGAAGCCACACGTCGGATTGGTTCTCCGCAAGCGCGATCGAAGGGAACGCGACGGCCGCGACGGCGTGGAGCGCGCCCACGCCAAGCAGCGCGTAGGCGACGCGCGCGCCCCGCTCGGTCCCGTTGCGCGCGGCAAGGAACGCGACGAGCAGGGCGGCCGTCGGAACGTCAAGCGCGTAGCGCAAGAGGAACAGGCTCCGGTACGTCTCGTACCCCGCGTACCCCGCGGCCTCCAGGAGCGCGATCGCGGTCACGCCGGCGTTCAGAAGGAACAGCGTGGCGAGGATGCGGCGCGCCAGCGCGTTTGGCTCGCGCACGTGAAGCAGGACGGCGGCCACGCCGACTTGGAAGAAGAAATAGAGATACAGCAGGCCCACGGGCGCAAGCATGTCTCACCGGCGTCGTTCGGCGGACGAGCCCCGAACGTTCGAGCGGCAGTGCTCAACGCTTGTATTTATCAGCTTCGGAGAAGGGCCGAGCGAGGGTTCTTTGGACCCGGCGAGACGAAGCGGCCTATCGGCGGCCGGCTTCCCCCGCCTCCACGACGCCCTGCCAGTGCGCTTCCTGCGCCTCCGGCGGGGAACCCAAGCGCCGGCGCAGCCAGAGCGTGGAGACGACGGCGATGCAAAGCGCCGCCGCGCCGGCGATCACAAGCGGCACCTCGCTTGCCGGGAGGATTCCAAGCACGTGCGAGCGGGCCTTCCATTCCTCGAAGAAGCCGGGCTGCTTGGAAAGCGCGATGGGCGCCACGCCCGGGCGCGCCTTCGGAACCGCGTGGGTGACGACAAGCGCCTCGCCGTCGAGGCGGTAGTCGACGCTTCCCGTGCCCGACGGGCGCGCGAGGATCGTCCAGCCGCCCGGCGCAAGCTTGCGGTCCACGTCCGCCTCGATGTGCGTGGAGCCCGACCACGGACCGATCGTCTCGCGGCCGTTTGTGAGCACGACGCTGAAGGAGACGGCTCCGCTCCATCGGAAGGCGAAGGAGAGGGAGGTGGTGCCGGCGGGGACGTGGACGGGAATCTCGACCTCGCTTGCGCGCGAGGAGGGCGCGCCGTTGTTGGCGACGACCATGCCGTTTACGACCTTCGCGCTGCCCGCGGACGAGAACGGGACACGCTCCACGATCTCGCGCGCGCCCTCGCCGATCACAAGCGTGATGGCCGCCGTCGCGTCCACGAACCCGTGGCCCGTCTCGGAGTCGGGGCCCCGCGCGCCGCGGTCGATCGCCGTGCGAACGAGCGCGTCCTTGACCTGCGCGGGCGTGAGGGCCGAATTGGCCTGCAGGAGGAGCGCGGCGATGCCGGCCACGTGGGGCGTGGCCATGCTCGTGCCGCTCATCGTGGTGTAGTAGCGGCCCGCGTCGCCCGAGCCGGGCTTCTGCGTGCTGCGCGCGCTCGTGATCGAGGAGCCCGGCGCCACGACGTCGGGCTTCGTCCACGGCGCGTGGTTGCCGTTGCGGTCGATGGCCGGTCCGCGCGAGGAGTACGGCTCGATCGATCCCGCGTCGTCGGTCGCGCCCACCGTGATGACGTTCGGGTTCATCGCCTCGACCGTGAGGCTTGCGGCGCCGTCGGCGCCGCGGTTGCCGGCCGAGAAGACGACGACGATGCCGTTTCGCACGAGCGCGTCGCTTGCGCGGATGAGCGCGTCGTCGGGATCGTAGCGCGCGTCCTGCTTCTCGCGGCCCCACGAGTTCGTGACGACGCGGATGCCAAGCGGCACGAAGTGGTCGTGGATCCACTCGAAGGCGCGGATCGCGTTTGTGGTGGTGAAGCTCGTCGAGATGTCGATGCCCACGATGGAGGCCGAGGGCGCCATGCCCGCGTGCTGCTGGCCGGGCGATCCGGCGCCCGTGCCCGCGGCCACGCCGGCGATGTGCGTGCCGTGACCGTCCGGGTCCTCGCCCGCGTCGACGACGCCCTGCGAGGAGACGCGAACGGCGCGGCGGACCTTGCCCTCGAAGGCGGGGTGCGAGGCGTCGAGGCCCGAGTCGACGACGGCGATCGTGACGCCGCGTCCGTCGTAGCCGGAGTCCCACAGGTGCGGGCCCACGCTCACGGCGGCGCGGGAGCTTGCAAGGTGGAGCGTGAGCGGCTCGTCGACGCCGATCCAGGCGACCTCGGGCATCGCGCGGAGGACGGAAAGCGCGTGGGCGGGTCCCTCCACGCGCGCGACGCCGGCAAAGTCGAACCGCTCGAGAAGGGCAAAGGGCGCCGGCAGGGAGTTGGGCACGGCGCCGTGGAAGCTCACGAGGTACTCCTGCCGGGGCGCCGTGTCGGCGGCGGCAAGGGGCGCCAGAAGGAGCGGAACGAGCAGGGCGATCGCGCGAGCGCGCACGCCCCTCTCTTCTCTGTTTCAAGAGGCCTATATGGGCCAGCGAGGAGCCCTCGTCCGCGAGAGCAATCCGGGCGGGGGCCTTCCTTGGCGAAACGGGGATGCGCCCGAGCGTCCCCGGGAACCGGGGGCCCAGGGGAAGTTGGGCGCAGGGCGGACCGGTTCGGGGGCGCGGCGCGCAGGTTCGAGCGCCACGAGCGCCAAGGCTGCGATGAATGATCATCGCAACCCGAAAAACGGTGATCAGCTTCGTTCGGCCACGATCTCGGCCGGCTCGGCCGCGTGGTCGCCGGCGGAGGGCGCCGGCGGCTCGGGCGGGTGCCCGTTTTGGCGCGCAAGCGAGGCGCGCACCTCGGGACGCAGCGTGATGTCGTAGTGCCCGTTGCGCTTCTCCATGGTGATCGCGCCGTAGGCCTGGAGCTTCTGCAGGTGCCACATGATGGTGGGCACGGACACCTCCAGGCGCTTGGCGATGTTGAAGGGAACGAGGTTGGGCTCGGCGTCGATGAGCTTGAGGATGGCCACGACGCGCGCGCGTTTCACGAGCGGTTCGAGGCGCCGGTTCACGTCCTGGAATTGGCTTGCGGTGTAGTAGCGCACGACGCGGCCGTCGCGCTTGGCGAGCACGGCTCCGGACTCCTCGAGGATCTTCAGGTGGTACGAGACGGTCGAGTGGCTCAGGCCCACCTCGCGCGAGAGCTCGGTGATGATGGCGCCCGAGGTGCCCTCGATGAGCCCATACAGCTTGCGTCGGACTTCGTTCCGGAAGACGCGCGCGTTCACAGGAAAGTGCCTCCCAAATGCGAGGCGATCGCCGCCTCCGCCCCTTCGTTAGATTGGCTGTATAAATACCTATTCACGATGCGCTATTCGGAAGGCGCGTAGGCGTCTAGGCGACGGTGCGCTCCGGCACCGTGACGGGCATCGCGGCGGCCGGCGCAAGCGTCCGCGCAAGCTGCGCCTGGGGCGTGCTCGCGGCGGCGAGGATCCGGTCGACGGGTCCGGAGAGATCGTGACCGCCCTCGGCCGAGAGCTTCTCGCGAAGCGGCGCAAGGAGCGTGCGCAGGCGGGACGCGTCGGCGTAGAGGTAGCCGTTCCGGCCTTCGCGGCTCTCGAGGACAAAGCCCGCTTCGAACAGGCGCTTCAGGTGCCAGTTGATCGTGGTGGGCGTGACGCCAAGGCGGATCGCAAGCTCCGAGCGGTAGGTCCACGGCTTGTCGAGGATGGCTTCGAGAACGCGCACCGTCTCGCCGCTTTGGAGGATGGGGACGGCCGCGCGCTCCTCGGGCGTGAACCGCCCGCCGTTCTTGTAGTAGCGGATGCGGTTGCCGTCGTCCTCGGCGACGACCATGCGCGCGCCAAGGAGGCGGTCGAGGTGGTAGGCGGCCGTGCTGTGGGAGACGCGGGACTGGCTTGCGATGTCCTGGATGCAGAGGCCGGGGCTCGCCAGCACGACGTCGTAGATCGTCTTGCGCGTGGCGTTCGTGAGCGTCTCGTTTCCGCGCAGGCGGTGGTAGAGCAGGATCGCGGCAAGCGCGGCGACGAGGCTTCCCGCGACGGCGGCGGGCAGCAGGCCCGGAAGCGTGGCGGCCGCCGGCGGCGGCGCTCGCGTCGGGGCGTCGCCGTCCGATTGCGTCGTGGCGGAGAGCTGCTCGGAGCGGACGGCGTCGGGCTTGGGCGCCGTCGGCGGGCTTGCGCGCGGTGACTCGGGGCGCGCGTCGGTGGCGACGGGCGCCGCGTCCGATTGGAAGTCGAGCGGGGCGGGGGCGCCTTGGACGACGTCCTGGACGAGCCCGCCGGGGAAGTCGTTGGGATCGCGCGTGGTGGAGGGAACGGGGTCGCTCTCGACGTGGGAAGGTTTGGCGGTGGCCTTGACGGAGGGCGCAAGGCCGCCCGATCCGGACGAGACCTCGGACGTGTCCACCTGCTGCGAGGGCAGGCTCCCGGCGTCGCTTGCGCCGTCGGCGAGGGGGGCGGGCACGTTCACCCCGTCCTCGTGGTGCCAGAGGTTGTTCAGAGGCGGGTATCGCTCCCCGACCTCGTCGAGGACGAACCAGTCCACGTCCCAGGCGACGTTGACGTATTGGAATTCGGTTGCTTGGGCAACACCCGTACCCAAGACGGCAACGACGGCAACAGCGAGCGCAAAGCTTCGCATCTTGTCCCTCAACTACGGACAGCCGCCGGCGAGCGGCCAACCCGACCACCCGCTCGTTCCCCTAAGGCGACATAAGGATTGCTGCGCGCCCCATGACCTGGACCCGTTCGAAGGACGCCCGGAGGGTTGAAATGGGTCCTTCCGGCCTTCGGACGCCCTTGCCCCATTTGAGGGGCGCGACACGACGGGGTGGACACGCCGCGCGGGCGCAGGGAGGTTTTCCACCGATATCCTCGGCACCGGGACCCCACGAGCGTCAGCAGTCCACGGTGAGGCTGCTCACTTCCGTGCCTCGCCCGGTCTCCGTGGCGAAGTTGAACCCGGCCATCTTCCGAGTGCGAGGTCCAGCACCTCCGACCCCGAGGGACAATGCCTCATCGTAGCCGGCGGCTCCCTGCGCCGCTCGGCAGCCGCCCCCGCCGCGTAAGCCCCCGCGTATCGGCCGTTTCGGGTGACAGGGAAGGCCTAGCTCCCCGGCTTAGCCGCGCCTGGCCTCTGGGACAAGCAGCGCATGGAAACGATGCGGCCGCCCCTATATAGAGACACGCTTCGACCGGGCGGGCCTCAGAGGGAGGGCGCGGCAAGCGGCATGGGTTGGGACGCCGCCTCGGCGGGAAGCGTGCGACCGGCCAGGCGGGAGAGGCGCTCGCGCGTGGCGTCGTCGAAGGCCTCGGCCTTCGCAAGGAGCTTTGGGACGAGCACGGCCAGGCGGTCGTGCGCCGGGTAGATGGGAGCGCGGCGGCCCTCGCGCTCCTCGCGCACGAGACCGCACTCGAAGAGCTTGCGCAGGTACCAGTTGAGCGTCGTGGTCGAGACGCCCATCTGCGCGGCAAGCTCGGCGCGGTGCGCGGCGGGGCGCTCGACGATGCGCTCAAGCAGCGTGACGGCCGCGACGTTCTGGAGGACGGGAAGCGCGGCGCGCTCGTCGCGATCGAAGCGGCCGCCGTTCTGGTAGAACCGGACCTTGTTCCCGTCGGGGTTCGACACGATCATGTCGCTCTCCGAGAGAAGAGCGAGATGGTACGTGGCCGTCGAGTGGGAGACGCCCGCCTCGCGCGCGACGCCCTGCACGGTGATGCCAGGCGAGCTCGCGACGGCGTCGTAGATGCGCTTGCGCACGCCGTTCTCGAGGATGCCGGTGCGCGCCAGGCGATGGTAGAGCAGGAGCGCCGGCAGCAGGCCCAGCAGGAGGGCGACGGCAAGCGACGGGAGCACGCCGTCGACCGGAGCGGCCAACGGAGCGGACGATTGGGTCACGCCCTGCGCGGGCTCGCGGCCCACGGGCGACGGCGGGGACGCCGAACCGAGCACGCGCTCGCCGGTGGCCGCGCGGGCCGCGGGGGCGGCGCCGGACTGGATCGGTCCCGGATCGGCGGGCTCAAGGGACGCCGCGCCGGCCGCAAGCGAGGCGGCCAGGGCCGCCGCGCTGGTACGTCCCGCGCCCGGTGGGCTGTAGGTGCAGTCGGCCGGCTGCGCAAGCGAGACGTCGCAAGCGAGGTTGGGGAGGTCGTCGGTCCCGTCGAACGGAACGAGCTCGCCAAGCAGCCACAGGCGCGAGGAGGCTTCCTTCCAAAGGAGGCCCGCGTCGCGCAGGACGTCGACCTGCGCCAGGACGGCGCCGGGGTTGGGCTGGCCGCCGTCGAGGCCGGAGGGCCACAGCACGATCCATTGGCTGTTCGTCGTGCGCTCCTCGACGACGATGCCCTCGGGCGTCGCTCGGACGCGGATCGGGTTCGAGACGGCGGGGGCTTCGATGGGGCCCTCGACGATCTCGTCGAGCGGCGCGGGAGGATCGACGGGTCCCGTCGGCGGAACCTCGGGCTCCTCCTCGCGCGGCGGATCGTCCGCGGGGGTCGCGCTCGCGCACTCGTGGTTCGTCTGGTAGGTGAGTCCCAGCGACCCCGCGAGCGAAGCTGCCGAGCACTCGGCGGCGCGGATCTGTTCGATGACGTAGGGGATTCCAAGGGGCTGCCCGCTGTTGGAGGTGCTCTGGGGCGAAGCTCCGGAGGAGCCGCTCGTTTGTTGCGGCGAAAGATTCGGCGCTTCGCCGGCGACGCTCCGGACGGTGCCCACCGTGGCCTCCGTCACCGGCGCGCAAAGGGCAAGCGCCAGCGCTGAGGCAAACAAAAGCGCTCCCAGCCCCACGTACGATTGCAAACGCCTACGCACTCCCACCTGCCCCAAGGGGGTTCCCTTGGGCTCAGGCGCGCTGGATAACGCGCCCGAGGCGGCGGGCAAGGCTCGTTCTAGACCCTTAAATATTTTTTCCTCGCGAAGGCGTGCAATTTTCCGGAGATCGGCTGAATTCGCAGGGGGTAGGAGACCGGGGCGGAGCGCCGCCCCGGCGGTGCGTGTCGATCAGGCCGTCACAAGGACGGGCTCGGCCGGGCGCGCAGGCTCGATCGCAAGCGTCGTGGGCAGCGCGCCGGGCGCCTTCTCCTCGATGGAGGCAAGCGCCTTGGCCAGAAGCTCCTTGTCCGCGTAGAGGTAGCTCACGCGTCCCTCGCGGACCTCGCGCACAAGGCCCAGCGCAAGAAGGCGCTTCAGGTGCCAGTTCACCGTGGGCGTGGAAACGCCAAGCTGCGCGGCGACCTCGGCGCGGTAGCACCAGGGGTTGTCGGCGACCGTCTGCAGGACGCGCATGGCCTCCTCGTTGCGCAGGACGGGGATGACCTCGCGCTCCACGAGCGACCACGAGCCGACCGTGTAGTAGCAGATGCGGTTGCCGTCGCGCGAGCTCGTGACGAGCCCTTCGCGCACCAGGCGCGAGAGGTGGTAGACCGCCGTCGAGTAGCTGACCTCGCTGCGCTTTCCGATCTCGCGCGCGGTGAGACCGGGGACGCCGCGCACGAGCTCGTACACCTTGGCGCGCGTCGCGTGGTCGAGCGACGACTCGCGGCGCATGCGGCTGTAGAGCGCGGGCAGCAGGAGCGCAAGCGAGAGCGCCGCGACGCCGGCGACGACCTCCATGGGAAGCTCGCCGCCAGCGGTGGGCGCCGGCGCCGGGCCGCCGATGGAGTTCGTCTCGACGTGGTGCGTGGCAAGCGGGTTCCAGCCGTTGCGCTGGGGCCCGCGGAACTCGTCCTGCACGTAGCCGGGCGGGGGCGCGTCGCCAAGCGCGTAGCTGGGGCGCCGGTCCTCGACGGAGCGCAGGAAGCCCTCGAGCGCGGCGCGCTCGAAGAGCGCGGGGTCCAGGAGCAGGATGCGGTCGGAGGCGCCCTCGTCGCCCAGAAGGCCCGGCGCGACGCCGGCCGAGAGCTTGGCGCCCGTGCCGCTTGTCGCCTCGCTCAGGGGCTGCGCCTCCTCCGGCATGGCGTCGCGCGCCTCGGGGGGCGGCTGCGCCTGCGAGGAGTCGACCTCGGCGACCGGGCCGGGCCCGCTCGTCCGGATCTCCTGGTCGTCGCTTCCGGGGGGCCAGGGCGCCTGGGCGGGGTCTTGTCCGGAGGGCCCGGCCGCAAGGCCGCTCTCGTCGGAGTACGCGTTCGCGTGCTCGCCGCCGGGGGCGCCCGCCTCGTGCCACGATTGCACGGCGGACGTCGCCGGGTTGGCGGCGGCGACCATCGGCACCTCGCGCGAGCTCTCGATCGGGACCTCGCCGGCCGGCGTCGACACGCCGCCTTCCACCAGAAGTTCGTTCGTGCCGCCGAGCACCGAGGCGCCCGGCAGCAAAAGCGCGCAGACGACGGCCATAGCCGCCGCGCGTCCAAGCCATTCCGTGTTCGTCATGTGCCTCATCTCCTACCCACCCTTACGCGCCTCGCGCGTAGACCTCCCAGGGACCCGTCGGCTCGGGGGCCGATCCGGAGACCCAGCCAAGAAGCGTGAGCGCGCCTGCGCGCATGGGAAGCGGCGTGAGGCTGTTGGAGATCGTCGCGTTCGTGTAGCGCGTGGCTCCGCAGCCCGAACCAAACTGGAACTGCCCGATCTGCTGCTTGCCGCCGAGGAAATAGTTGCAGCTCTTCTCGGCGTACGTGCCGTTCGAGTCGACAAGGCGCATCGTGATGGTGCCCGTGAACGAGGAGCCGCGGATGCCGATCTCGAGGTTGCCCGGCTGCGCCGAGAACGAGACCGAGCAGCTGCGCCGATCGATCGACGTCGTGTGGAAGGTGGCGGTGCCGCCGCAGTTGGCAAGGTCGCCCGAGGATCCGCCGGAGAGGGGGACCGGGGAGGTCGGGGGGAGCAGCGGAACGACGGTGCGGGCGTCTTCCCAGAGGCCCGCTTGGGCGTCGGGGGCTACGGCAAAGCATACGGCAAGGGCCACGGCAAGGGCCATCGGTACGGCGGATCGCATGGTGGGCAACACCCGGAGCCCCCCGGCGAAGGGGCGACCGTCCGTTCCCGTGAAGGGTATTAACGGTGTCCCCGTCACCGGGGTGGGTGACGGGGGTCGTGCTCCGGCGTCCGTCCGGCCTCGGCGGCTTGGGAAAGACGCGCGAGGTCGGCCAAGGCGGCGTCCAGCCGCTCGCGGGTCGCCGCCGCCTCGCCCAGCAGGCGCTCGCGCTCGGCGTCCCAGTTGTGGTGCTCGCTGCGATCGCGGCAGATCTTGACGTACCCGCTCGCGGAGGCGTCGGCGGCCCGGACCAAGCTTGTCACGCCCGTGGCCCAAAACCGCGTGCCGTCCTTGCGGAGCATCCAGGTGTCGTCGCTTGCCTCGCCATGCGCGCGTGCACGCGCAAGCTCGTCCTGCGCCGCGCCACGCGCGCGCGCTTCGGGCGGGAACAGCACGTCCGAGGGGCGGCCCAGGATCTCCTCCGGCGCATACCCGAACACGCGTTGCGCTCCCGTGTTCCACGACGTGATCGTTCCCCGGGCGTCGATCGCGAGGATGGCAAAGTCGCGCGCGGACTCCACGACGCGGCGGTACCGCTCCTCGGACTCGGAGAGCGCGCGCTGCGCGCGCCGCGCCTCGGTGAGGTCCTGGACGACCTTGACAAAGCCGGTCACGGCGCCGTTCTCGCGCACCGGGCGGATCGTGCAGTTCGCCAGGAACCGGCTCCCGTCCTTCCGCACGAGGGCCACCTCGCCCGCAAAGCGCCCTTCGCGCAGCGCGGCTTCAAGCTCGGCGGCGGGAAGGCCGGCCTCGCGCGCGGCCCGGCCAAAGAGGATCGCGGCGGGACGATCGAGGATCTCGGCGGCTTCCCAGCCGAAGAGGCGCTGCGCCCCGGAGCTCCACGACCGGACGAGGCCCTCGGGCGAGAGCGTGAGGAGCCCGAAGTCCTGGGCATGGTCCACAAGCGTGCGGTAGCGAGCTTCGCTTGCGCGAAGCTCCCGCTCGGCGCGGCCCCGCTCGATGGCCTGGGCAAGGACGTTTGCAACCGACTGGAGGAAGCTCACGTCGTCGCGCGTGAAGGACCGGCGCTCCTTCGTGTGGGCCCCAAGCACCCCCCAGGGGTCGCCCGACGCGCCGCGGATCACGCAGCTAAGCCCGCTTACGACGCCGTGCTCCCGGAGGAGGGCCGGGCCGCGGAACCTCGGCTCCGTGCGGAGGTCCTCCACGACGACGGGAGCGTCGGAGAGAAGCGTGTAGCCCGCTTGCGAGTCGCGCCCGACGGGCACGATGGCGTGGCCGACGAGTCCGGATCGCCATCCCACGCCGGCCCGCAGCAGCACGCCCGAGCGATCGGGACGAAGCTCGAGGACCTTCGCGTACTCGACCCCAAGGTGGTCGGCAAGGAACCGCACGGCGCGATCGAAGAGGCTCTCCAAGGCCTCGCCGCCCAGCGCGGCCGATCCAAGCCGCGCGACGGCCGCCTGCTGGGCGGCCCGCCGCGCGGCCTCCTCCTGCGCTCGGACGCGCTCGCTTACGTCCCGAAGCGTGGTCACGAACACGGGCCCGCCGCGCCGATGGATGCGGCGGCCGCGGTTCTCGATCCAGCGGTGCTGGCCGTCTGCGGTCCGGATCCGGGCCGTGAACTCGACCGTTTCGCCGGTCGTGGCGCGCTCGAAGGCCTTGCGCGAGGCGGGCAGGTCGTCCTCGTGGACGTACGCGAAGAGATCGTGACCCAGCAGCTGGTCGGCCTCGTACCCGAGCACGCGCAGCGCCGAGGGGCTCGCGTAGAAGACGAGGCCCTGGGGGTCGAGCAGCAGGAGGAGGTCGCTCGTGTGGTCGGCAAGGAGCCGGAAGAGATCCTCGCTCTCCTGGAGCCGCTGCGCGTATTCCTCTGCGCGCCCGCGCGCTTGGCGCTCGGCCTCCAGGAGGCGCTCGCGGTCGATCGAAACGGCGACGCGGAGGGCGGCCGTCTGCAACAGTTCGCGCTCGTGCTCGCGGAAGCGGCGTTCGGACTTCGATCCGACCGCGAGCACGCCCACGACCTTGCCGCCTGCCACCAGGGGGACGCCAAAGAGCGAGCGGACGCCCGCGGCGCGGAGCCGCGGGTGGAACGCTTCGGCCACCTTCGCCTCCTCGATCTCGCTCGGCCGCTGCTCGGCCGCGATGCGCCCGGCAAAGCCCGCGCCCCAGGGAATGCGGAAGCCGACCTCCTCCGGGATTCCGGAGGCCGCGCGCACGACAAGCTCGTCGCCCTCGACCAGGAGCACGGCGCACGTGTCCGCGCGCATGAGCGTGCGCGCTCGTTCCACGATGCCCGACAGCAGCTGCGGCAGGGGAAGCGGCGAGAGGGCGACGTCCGTGAGCGACTTCAGGTCGGCAAGCTCGCGCGCGCGCTCCTCCGTCTCGTGCCGGGACGCTTCGAGGTCGGCGACGAGCCGGGCGTTCTCGATCGCCACGCCCATGCGTCGGGCAAGCTCGCGCGCAAGGTCGATGTCCTGCGTGTCGAGCGGGCGCGCGCCGGAGGCGGCGCCCAGCGTGACGACCCCCAGGAGTCCCGATCGCCCCGGGATCGGGACGCAGAGGAGGCCTTCGATGGCGCGATCGCGAAGCCACGCCGCTTCCGCAGGCGTGGAGGCGGCCGCGTCCCGGCCGCCTCCACGC
>DATLFM010000051.1 GCA_035541015.1 Candidatus Thermoplasmatota archaeon | reverse complement strand
CGTCCGGTCGCGCGGCGGGGGCGGGCCGTTGCCGCCGCCGTCGGCTTGGACGACGAGCTGGCCCTCCATGCCGGCCCCATCATGCGGGTTGCAGAAGTAACGGTATTGTCCCGCCGGAATGTTGTTGATCGTAACAGTGGCCGTTTGGCCGGTGTTGATGGTTCGGTGCAGCTCGGGACCAGGAGCGCAATGTGCAGTGCCTCCGATCCGAACACACCAGTTGTGCGGCTGGTCGTCCGGGTTCTCGAACGTTATCGTCAAGTTGTCGCCCGGCGCAATCGTAATCCGCTCCTGATCGAAGCAAAAGCCCTGGTTCCCTCGCGGGTTTGTGCAGTTGTCGTCCGCGACGGCGCGCAGGGTGCGCGCGACGTCGGCTCCCTGCGCCGCGCCCGCAAGCGCGACGACGCCAAGCAGCCCGGCGAGCAGGAGAACGGCTCTTCGACGGCTCATGGTATCCTCGAAGGGCGATGCCGGCCGCTCGTTAAATCCTTTCGGTGCGCCGCCGTCACCGCGTAATGGTTCCCGGTAGATTCAAGCCCCAAGCGACGACTCGGCTTGGCGTTGCCGCTCGATCTCTCGCAGAGTCCCTCGCACAACCGCGCCGCGGTCGCGGCCGTCCGCGCCGGCGAGCTTGCCGTGTCGGAGATGTTCGAATCGTTCCAGGGCGAGGGCGTGCGGATGGGCCTCCCGAGCTTCTTCGTCCGTCTGCGCCACTGCGACGGCGTCTGCTCGTGGTGCGACGCGAAGTACACGTGGCTCTCCGGCGGCGAGGGGAAGAACCTGCGCGCGGCGGAGGTCCTCGCGCTTGCCCGCCAGAGCCGCGCGGGCAACGTCGTCGTCACGGGGGGCGAGCCGCTTCTTCAATGGCGCACGCTCACCGACCTCGTCCGCGGCCTTCTTGCCAGCAAGAAGACGGTCGAGATCGAGACGAACGGAGCGCACCGCCCGCTTGGCGTCTTCGGCGTGCAGTACAACGTGTCGCCCAAGCTTGCAAGCGCCGCCTCGGGCCTCGCGTACGACCGGGCGGTGTTCGAGGCGTTTGCGGCCGAAGACGCGTGGTACAAGTTCGTGGTCGCCGACGAATCCGATTTCCGCGAGGCCATCGCCTTCGTCGAGCGCTTCGGGCTCCCCCGCGACCGCGTGCTGTTCATGCCCGAGGGAACGCGGCGCGAGGTCCTGCAGGAGCGCTTGGCGTGGCTTGCGCCGCTTGTCGTGCGGGAGTTCCCGCACGGGCGCGTGACGACGCGTCTCCACGTCGAAGTCTACGGCAAGGCGCTGAAGGGCGTCTGAGATTACTGCGCAATTGCGCAGTAAAACCTACTCGACGTAACGGATGGCCTCGGCCGGCGGAAGGCGGCTTGCGCGAAGCGAGGGCCCCAGCGTCGCGAGGATCGTGGCGGCAAGCGCCACCGCGAGCACGATCGCAAGGTCGCCCCAGGGCACGACGAAGTCGTAGCCGAGCTCGCGGAGGCTCGTCCAATGTACGCCCCAGGCGACCGAGAGGCCCACGGCAAGGCCGCAGACGATCCCGAGCCCGGCCGTGAACAGCACTTCGAGGAGGAAGCTTGCGAGCACGAGCCTGCGCGGGAAGCCGATCGCGCGCAGCATTCCGATCTCCTGCCGGCGTTCGAGCACGCTTCGGGCCGTCGCGATGCCAAGGCTCGCGATGCCGATCACAAGGCCAAGGCCAAGGTACATCTGGAACAGCTGGTAGAGCCGGCGCGTGGCATCGAGGAACTGCTCGGCTTCCTCCGCGAGCGACTTTGCGTCGAGGCCGATGCCGCGCCCGCGCGCCTCGAGGTCGTGCGCGAAGGCTCGCGCGTCCGCGCCGGCATCGAGCTTGAGGAAGTAGGCGCCAAGCAGGTGGTCGAAGTGCGCGCGCACGACCTCGTCGGCGACGAAGACGCCCGCAAGGAACGTCTGCTTCTGGATGCCGACGATGGTGAACGCGCGCTCGCCGTCGCGCGTCTTCATGGTGAGCGTGGCGCCGACGTGGTGCGCGCCGGGCCGGCCGTCCTCGCCCATCGCGTAGGCCTGCGACACGATCGCAAGCGTGGGGTCGCGCGCGACGGCGAGATACGCCTCGCGCGCGGTGGCAAAGCGCGGGTGGATTTCCAAGAGCGGAAGGTCCGCGTTGCGGCCGAAGCTCTCGTCGTAGCCGAAGACGCGGTCGATGGGCGGCCCCCGAGGCTTGGCGCTCTTGCCGTCGATGCGGAGGAGCTCGCCGCCCCAGACCTCGGCAACGACGAGATGATCCACGGCGCGCGCGCCGGGAAGGCCCGAAGGAAAGCCGAGCGCGGCCGGGAGGTCGTCGACCGGAAGCGTGCTTTCGGCGCGCACGTCGTACGAGCCGGCATGGTTGCGCACGTCGGGGGTGAAGATCGCAAAGAAGATCGAGAACAGGACGACGACCGTGATCACAAGCGCAAAGACGACGGCCGTAAGGCCGGTGCGAAGCTTGCGGTGGAGCGGGTAGGCGATGGCAGGCAGGATCGCCGGTCGCAGCCCGCGCACGCGGCCCAGCAGGCGGGCGAGGAGCGCGGGCAGGCGGTCGACGTGGATGATGAAAAGCACGGCGGCCACGACCATGACGAGCGCGCGCACCGGGCCCATGATCATGGCCTCGGTCGTGTCGGGCGTGCGGATGGCGACGATGGTGGCAAACGAGTAGACGAGAAGGCCGACGCCCGCGAGCTTGGCGGCCGTGGAGCGGCGGGCAAGCCGCAGCGACAGGAGGGCAAGGCCGAGCACGATCACGCTTGGCCCAAGCAGCACGGCCGAGAACGAGGCGTACGCGAAGCCGGCGTATGAGACGCCCGCGCCCAGGACCGCAAGCGCGCCTCCTGCGAGCACGGTCGCGCGCGCGCCCGTCGTGTCGGGCGCTTCGAGACGCCGGATGGCGGAGACGACGTGGAGCCGCGAGGCCCGCCACGCGGACACGAGCACGGCGCCGGCGGCCAGAAGCACGCCGGCCGCAAGAGCCGCCGCTGCGCTTCGCGCCTCGACGTGGAAGGGGATCACAAGCTGCAGGCGGTCGGCGACGGCCGCGTTCACGCCCGCGAGCAGGAGCGCGGCAAGCGCGAGACCAAGGAGCGTTCCGAGGACCGTGGCGACGGCGCCGTAGGCCATGCCCTCGGCGACGAAGGCCTTCACGAGGTCGCGGCGGCGAAGGCCGATCGCGCGCGCGATGCCAAGCTCCGCGCGCCGCTCCTCGACGACCATGGAGAAGACGTTGGCGACGAGAACGAGGCCGGCGAGGATGCTGAAGCTCCCCATCATCGTGAGGAAGTTCGAGAAGAGGGAGCCGGATTCGAGGGCCTGGTCGACCCAGAACTTCTTGATTCCCTCCACCTTGAGGCTCGCCACGACGGGCTCGTCCGCGTGCGTGCGCCGAAGGTCGTCCACGGCGTGCCGCAGCGCGGCCACGCCGCGGTCCGTGCGGGCGAGGCCCTCCTCCACGTCGGCCGCGTTGCTGGCGGCGAGGAGGTTGATGCGGCCCTCTTTCTCGAGCATGCCCTGAAGCTCGTCCAGGCGCAGGAAGATATTGGGCGCGTTGAGGAAGGCGCCGCGACCTTCCTGCGAGGCGACGAAGGCGACCGTGACGTTCTTCGAGCGAAGCTGCGGGCGAAGGATGTCGTCGAGGTCGGGGCCGCCCACGCGGCGCGATTCGTTGCGGTAGGCGCTCTCGGCGGACCGGATCCGGTCGAGGTCGTAGATCTCGTAGAAAGCGAGGACGCTCAACTGGAACGGCACGTTTGCCGCCGCCTTGGCGTGCACGCGTGCGGTCCACGTTCCCGCTTCGCCGGTGGCGTTCAGGATCGCCGGGACGTCGGGCGCGCCGGTCGTCCCGTTCGCGTTCAGGCTCGAACGGCCGGACGGCGAGACGAGCTCGACGTCGAGGTCGGCCACGCCGTCGCGCCACAGCAGGACGGCGGTCACGAACCGCGCGCCCGCGTGCACGGGGAACGACAGCTCGTGGTCGTCCTGCGGGGCGTGGACGTAGCCCTGTGGACCCAGCGCAGAAGCGGAGAGCGTGCCGTTCTTCCAGAAGACCTCGGGCAGAAGTGGATCGGGGAAGGCGGCGTAGCGAAGCTCGATCCGGTCGCCGGCGCGGGCGCCGATCGTTTCGGCAAGCTCGCGGTTGAGAACGACCTCGCCCGCGCGGAGGCGGTCGCCGCGCAGCGCGCCGGAGGCGTCGTGGAAGGGGGAGAGCGCACCGGAGCGCTCGGGATCGTAGCCGACGAGCAGCGCGCGCGGCTCCCACTGGCTTGCGTCCGCGTTCGACACGGCCGCGCTTGCCAGCACGAGCGGCGAGAGCGCCCGGAGCTCCCGGCGCACCGCCGGGTGCTCGGCGAGACGGTCGCCCACCCACGCGGGGAAGAACAGGTCGCCCTCGACGCCTACGGTCTCGTCCATGCGTCCGAACGCCGCCATGGCGCTCTCGCGGATGCCCTGCGTCGTCGAGTCGCCGGTGGCAAAGCTCGCCGAGAGGATCGAGGTCCCCACCGCAAGCCCGAGCACGATCGTGACTGCTGCGCGCCGGCTGCGGCGCGCAG
>DATLFM010000050.1 GCA_035541015.1 Candidatus Thermoplasmatota archaeon | reverse complement strand
CCACGGGCCACTCGCTTACGATCGCATGGGACCCCCTCACGGGGGCCAAGCGGTGGGCCGCGCTGGACCTTGCAAGCGGACCCTACGGCGTGAACGTCGCGTTCGACGAAACCACCGCGTACGTCGCCTCCGGCTGGGCCGACATGGCCGTGCACGCCTTGGACCGCCAAACGGGCCAAACGCGGTGGCACGCCACCTTCGACGGAGGCCACGGACTGGACCTTGCCACGACCCTGGCGGTGGACGGCGCGCAAGGCCGCGTGATCGCCGGAGGCGCAAGCCAGGGGCCCCGCGGCGATTTCGACTACGTGGTGGCAGGTTTCGCGACGGCCGACGGCGCGCCGCTGTCGCACCTTCGATACGACGGGCTGGGACACGGAGACGACATCCTGACGGGCCTTGCCGTTTCCGCCGACGGCTCCCGCCTGTTCGCGGGCTACAGCCTCGGGGTGACCGCGTGCGCCCACGCCAGCAGGGAGCATGTGGTCGCCGGCGCGTGCGTCGATCCCTCGCCCCCCTTGGTGGGCGCGTGCGTGATGACCCTGCTCACGTACGCCTGCGTGGCGCCGCTCTCCGGCGGCGAGGACGTCTCTGCGTGCAACCAACACCTGATCGACCGATGGCTCATGGGCCTCCTCGAATGCCCGGACAACAGCTACTTTGACGCAGTGACGCTGGCGTATCCCGCCAACGACGGCTCCTAGCGCAGTCGGCGCTTTGGGTCCAAAACCGCGGCGAATCGGCTTATGCCCGCGGGGGCCCTCGAACGCTCCGCATGACGTCAAGACACATCGTGCTGGGCCTGCTTGCGACCGCTGCGCGCCGAGTGCCGGCACGGGCTCGATGAGGGTGCAAACATGGCGCGACGCCTGCTTTCCGTCGTAGCCCTTGTGGCGTGGGCGCTTGCGTCCTTGCCAGCGCAGGCCCACCACCTAGGCGAGCCGGCAATGGAATGCGTCGTGGTGGACGACGGGGACTGGCTCGGCCGTGGCGCGACGCGATGGTGCTGCAAGTACAGCCAGGACACCAAGCATTGGGCGGAGTGCTGGGAGGAGGTCCGCGTGTGCCATTGGGTTACGGACGGCGAGGGAACCTGGCACTACATGTGCTATTGGAAGAAGACGGGCCAAACGTGGCGGGGCCACTACGGTCCTTGCGGGCCGGAATAGCCGCTTGCCTACCGCGTGACGCGGAAGCTCTCCACCTGCTCCTTGAGCCGGCGGGCCTCGGGGCTCTTCGCGAAGTGCTCGCGCACCGGGTCGAGGAGCAGGTTCACGTGCTTCGCGCACGCGCCCTTTGCGTCCATGGGGTGGACCTTGCCCTCGGCAAACGCCTTCTCGAACTCGCCGTAGCTCGCAAAGGCGACGTCGCCTCCGAACTTGGCGGGGCGTTCGATCGCGACCTCGGGGAAGCGCTCGAAGACGATGTGGCGGAAGTACTCGAGGACGGGGTTCTCGGCGACCTGCTTCTCGGGGCAGTACGCCTTCTTCATCTTCGCCGCGACCTGCTCGGGCGTGTCCGTCATGAAGATGGCCGAGTCGGGGTTCGACTTCGACATCTTCATCGCGGTGGCGCGCTCCTCGGCGCTTGCGCCCGGCGGGGGCGGCGCCTGCAACCCCATGAGCATGTGGTGGGAGACGACGACCGGCTTCCAAAAGCCAAGCTTGGGACCGACTTCCCGCGCGAGCATGTTGACCTTGCGCTGGTCCATGCCCAGCTGCGTGATGTCGGCCTTGAGGTGGAAGATGTCGGCCGCCTGCATGCACGGGTAGAGGATCTGCGCGGCGGAGAGCTTGTCCTTCTCCGATCGGCCCATGATCTGCGTCGTGCGGAGCACGCGGTCGAGGCTCGCCTCGCGCGCGACCTGCATGACGGTCTTCCAGTACGCTTGGTCCTGCACGAGGTCGGAGGCCCACACGAAGTCGACCTTCGAGAGGTCCATGCCCGTGGCGCGCCAGATCTCGATGAGGTAGCGGCCCGTGACCCGGATCTTCTCGAGGTCGCCCTCCATCTTGTTGTTGGCCCAGGCGTGCCAGTCGGCCACGAACATGGTGAAGCGGCAGCCGGCGCGCGTCATCTTGTTGACGTTGATGGCGCGCATGACGCCTTGAGCGATGTGGGCCGTGCCGGAGGGCTCGAAGCCGTCGTAGGCGACAGGGCTTGCCTTGCGGTCGAGGAGGTCGGAGAGCTCTTCCTCCGTGACGATCTCCTCGCCGACCTCGCGCACAAGGCGCAGGCGCTCGCTTGCGTCCACGCGGGAGAATCGCGCCGGACGCTTAAATCTGGTACCTTGCGAGCTCGCGGCGGGAGACGAGCTCGCCGCGGTCGTCGTCCCGCTGTTCCTCGAGGACGAGATTGCGGACCTGCGGAGAAAAGTACGTCGTGACCGTGAGGTTGGCCCGCGGGTTCCCGTCGGCGTCGAGGAACCGGTACCGCGCGACGATCTCGAAGGCGTCGAAGCTTCCCGCGCGCACGGAGACGCCCCGCGCCTCGCGCGTCACGGTCGCCTCCCCGGAGGACGTGCCGCCCATCACCTCGCGCGTCGCGGTCCATCGCTTCCCGACGGAGAGGGGAAAGTCGTACCGGACGATCTCGACCGCGCCGTCCATCTCGTTGAGGTCGTCCACGGTGAAGCGGGCCGTCTGCTGGAATCCCTGTTCGAGCGTGGAGACGTTCACCGTGTACACGGGCTTTGCGCCCGCCACGCCCTCGGCCGCGAGGACCGTGAGGACGGGCGACGTGTGGAGGGTCGTCCCGCGCGCAAGGTCCTGCGCCGTGAGGCGGTATTGCCACGTGTCGCCCACGCGCCATTCCGGCACGCGTCCGTCGAGCGGCGGGGGCCCCAGGAGCGCGCAGCCGGAGAGCGCCACCACCGGAACGAGAAGGAGGGCAAGCGGAAGGCTCCGGCGCGTCACGGCCGCCGACAGCGTGTCCGGAAGCTTGACGCTTGCGATGCGCTCACGCGGGCGGATCGCGGGCGGGCGGAAGGATCGCGGCGGGCCGTTGCGGCGCGGGCCGGCGAAAACGCAGGTAGAGGGCGGCCAGGAGCGCGATCCCGGCCGCGACGGCGGCGCCCGTGAGGAGGAGGAAGTCGGGACGCAGGAGGGCCGCCGGGTTGCCGCGGGCTTCGAGGACCGCCGCTCCAAGGTACGTGAAGAGGACCGTGTAGGGAAGGATGCCCAACGCGGTACCGGCCACGAACTCGCGGGCGCGGATGCCCGTAAGCCCCAAGAGGTAGCTCGTGAGGGCAAAGGGCGGGATCGCGATGAGACGAAGCGCCAGCACCACCACGAAGCCTCCGCGCGAGACGCTCTCGTCGAGCGCCTCGAACTGCCGCGCCAAGAGGCGCTCGACCCGCTGGCGACCGCCGTACCGCGACAGGACGAAGGCGCTCGTGCCCCCGAGCGTCGAGCCCGCGATGGCGACGGGGACTGCAAGCCAGAACGGGAACAGGATGGAGGCCGCAACGATGAACAAGGTGGACGGGAGGACGACGACGAGGATCGCGGCGGCGTGCAGGACGATGAAGGCCAGGGGCGCAAGGACGCCCGCTGCCGCAACGGCCTCGCGAAGCGCCTCCGGCGAGAGGGCGACCTGCTCGCTTGCAAGCTGGAGCAGCAGGCCGGCGACAAGGGCGACGGCGACCGCCGCAATCGCAAGACGCGCCCACGGCCGGCGCAGCTCCGGCTCGCCGGCGGTCACGGTCCCTTCCCGAGATCCTGCGCCAGCCGGGCAAGCGCGCGGTCGACGATGGCGCCGCTGTGGCCCACGTGCTTCTCCGGGGCAAGCAGCGCGTCGAGGTCGCGGGCCGGCATCCGGTCCGCGATGGCCTTGTCGGCAAGGAGCGCCGAGCGGAAGTCCCCGCCGGAGAGGGCGGCGCGGCGCACGGCCTCGTGCGCGTCCTGCCGGCCCATGCCCTTCTCCACGAGCGCGACCATGACGGCCTCCGAGAGGATGGTGGGGGTCGCGCGAAGGTTCGCAAGCATGCGCTCGCGGTCCACGTGCAGGTCGCGGAAGAGCTCCGCGCAGGTCACGACCGCGTGGTCGGCCAGGATGAGCGCGTGGGGGATGAGAAACCGCTCGTTGGCGCTGTTGGCAAGGTCGCGCTCGTGCCACTGCACGGCGTTTTCGTAAGCGGGGAAGGTGAAGCTTCGGACCAGGCGCGCCAGGGAGGACACGTTCTCGGCCCGGACGGGGTTCCGCTTCTGGGCCATCGTCGAGGAGCCCACCTGCCGCTCGACGTCGAAGCCCTCGTGCACCTCGCCGATCTCCGTGCGCTGGAGGTTTCGCACCTCGGTCGAGAACTTCTCGAGGCTTGCCGCGAGGTTGGCGAGGTGCCCCAGGAGCTCCGCGAGGCGGTCGCGCTGCACGATCTGCGTGGGACCCTCCTCCATGGCGATGCCAAGGGCCCGTCCGACCTCGGCTTCGATCGCCAGCGCCTTGGGCCCAAGCCCCGCGCCCGTTCCCACGGCGCCCGACATCTTGCCCACGACGACGCGCGGGCGGGCCTCGCGCAGCCGCACGAGATGCCGCTGCGTCTCGAGCGCGAAGACGGCCATCTTGAGGCCAAAGGTCATGGGAACGGCGTGCTGGCCGTGCGTGCGTCCCACGCACGGCGTGTCGCGGTGCTCGCGCGCAAGGCGCGAAAGCTCGCGCAGGAGATCCCGCAGGGCGTCCTCCAGGAAGTCGAGGGCCGCGGCGACTTGCAGCGCCGTCGCGGTGTCGATGATGTCGTAGCTTGTCGCCCCGAGGTGCACGTACGCGCCCGCGCCCCCTTCGCACCGCTCGGTGAGCGCCCGCACGACGGCCATGAGGTCGTGCCGGATCGTCGCCTCGATCTCCTTCACGCGCGCGACCGTGACGTGCTGCGTCGTGGCCTTGCGCGCGATCTCGCGCGCGGCGTCCGGCGGAACGTTTCCGACGCTTGCGTGCGCGGCGGCAAGCGCCGCCTCCACGGCGAGGAAGCGCGCGAGCCGGCCTTCCTCGGAGAAGATGCGCCGCATGGCCTCGCGACCGTACCGGAAGTCGATGGGGCAGGCCAGAAGCGACATGGACGGGCGGGGACGGGTCGTCGGCTAGAAAAGCTTCACGGTTGGGGATGGCCTGCAGGAAACGAGGCGCCCATGTCGCTCCATGAGACGCACGTGTCGCCCCGCGTCCAGGACTACCTTTTCTCGCTCCCGCACGCCGAGACGCCCGGCATGCGCCGCATCCGCGAAGCCTGCGAGGGCGAGGGGCTTCCCTGCATCGGGCCGGACACGGGGTCGGCGCTTCGCGCGCTCGCGGCCGTCCGCCCGGCGCGCCGCGCGCTCGAGATCGGATGCCTGCACGCCTACGGCGCGCTGTGGATCGCCCGCGGCATGGACCCCGAGGGAGCGCTCGAGACGATCGAGATCGACGCCGCCACGGCCGCCGTGGCCGAAGCGAACGTTCGCAAGGAGGGCCTCGAGGCGCGCGTCCGCGTGCTTCGCGGCGCGGCGCTCTTGGTCCTCCCCACGCTCTCGCCGCCGTACGACCTCATCTTCCTCGATGCGGCGAAAGCCGAGTACCCGGCGTACCTCGCGGAGGCCTTGCGCCTGGCGTCGCGCGGCACGATCATCGCGGCCGACAACGTGCTGTGGCAGGGACGCGTGATGGACGCCTCCGCCCGCGACGCGGACACCGAGGGCATCCGCGCCTTCACCGAGCGCATCTTCGCGCACCCGCGACTCGTGAGCGCGATCGTGCCCGTGGGCGACGGGCTTTCCGTTTCGGTCGTGCGCTAGCCCGAAGGCCTACGTCCGCATGGAGCGGTACAGCCGGACGAGCGCGACGGCGGCCGCCACGCCCAGCACGATCTTCGTCAAGGTTCGCATGCCTCTGCGTTGTCGGCCGCCGGCACGTGAACGTTGCCGGACAACTACAGGTCCCAGTGATCCCGCAGCGCCCGCTTGGCCGCGTCGATGGACCCACGCGCGTCCGTCCGCTCGCGAGCCTTCTCGCCCCACGGCGCAAGGTCCACGCCCGAGAGGACGGCGACCTCGCTTGCGGCGCTTTTCGCGACGGCGTCGAGATTGTAGCCGCCTTCGAGCGCCACGACGATCTTGTCGTCGATCTCGCGCACGCGGCGCAGCAGGCTGCCGTAGAAGTCGCTCGTGAGCGCAAGCGAGCCGAGGAGATCGTCATGGTGGCTGTCGAAGCCGGCGCTCACCAGGATGAGCTCGGGATCGAACTCGTCGGCGACCGGAAGAAGGATCTCCTCGACGGCGGCGTTCCAAGCCGTCTCGCCGCTTCCCGGCGGCACGGGAACGTTCACCGTGAAACCTTCGCCCTCGCCTTCGCCGATCTCGCTTGCCGACCCCGTTCCCGGGTACAACGGGCTCTGGTGGACGCTGAAGTACAGCACGTCGGGGTCGCGCCAGAAGACGTCCTGCGTGCCGTTGCCGTGGTGCACGTCGTGGTCCACGACGAGGACGCGTCGCGCCAAGCGCCGGCGAAGCACCGCGCGCGCGGCCACGGCCACGTTGTTGAAGAGGCAGAAGCCCATCGCGCGCTCGGGGGTCGCATGGTGGCCGGGCGGGCGGACGACGCAGAAGGCGCGCGGCGCCTCCCGCGACGCCGCCTCCGCGGCCGCCTGCACGACCGCGCCCGCGGCGCGAAGCGCCGCGTCCCACGACGCGGGAACGGCGACCGTGTCCGCATCGAGCGAGCCCCCGCCGTCGGCGCAGAAGCGGCGGAGGCTTGCGATCATGGGCCGCGCATGCACCGCGGCGAGGTCCTCCTCGTCCGCGGGCGAAGGCTCGCGGAAGCGCACGCGGCGCGCGAAGGGCTCCGCGCGGAGCGCCTGCGCGATGGCCTCGGCGCGGGCGGGGCGCTCCACGTGGTCGGGGCCCGTGTCGTGGAGGAGGAAGGCGGGGGAGAAGTAGACGGGAAGCATGGGCGCCAGCCGCAAAGCGGGGGGAGGGCTTGGCTCTACCGAAGGGAATAAGCGTTACTGCGCAGTTGCGCAGTAACATGGCGTTGGGTTGGGTGCTCGTCTACGGGCACGAGGCGGAAGCGACGGCCGCGGCGCGGCGACGGTTCGAGCGCAAACTGTTCGGGTACGTGGACCGCTCGCACCGCGGCAAGTACGCCTACGAGCGCCCGGGGTTCCTCACGGGAAAGCCGCACCGCCGATTGCGGCGCGGCGCGCTCCTCCTGCCGCTTGATCTGGGCGAGAAGGTCGCGGCCTTCGTCCGCGAGCACGAGGGGTGGGTGTGGTCGCGCAAGGTCGAGCTCTCGCCCACCGAGGCAAAGCAGCTCTACCCGCTCAAGGTCCCCTGACGCCGCCTCGCGCGCGGGCACGCACGTACGATTACACGCGTGCGCGCGCGTCGCGTGCGCGCGGGCGCGCGGTCTGCACGCGCGCGCACGAGGAAGCGGCCCAGATTCCGAAATCGACAAATAGCGAAGGCCGGCATGACGACGGCATTCCGATGAACGAGGAGACCGCCGCGCCCGCGCCGCCCTCCGAGCCGCCCGCGGCCAAGAAGGCACCCTCCAAGCAGGCGACCGTGAAGGCCCGCCGCAAGGCCGCCGCCAAGGACCGGGCGGCCGCGGCCGAGAAGCCGGATGCCAATACCCGAAAGAAGCGCCAGAAGGGCCTCACGCTTGTCGTCTCGGAGAAGAACATCGCGGCCGAGAAGATCGCAAAGATCCTCTCCGAGGGCAAGCTCAAGATCTTCAAGATCAAGGGCATCCCCGTCTACGAGTTCGAGCGCGAGGGGAAGCCCTGGGCCGTCGTGGGGTTGAAGGGCCACATCGTCGCCATGGACTACCCGCGCAAGTACAACCGCTGGTTCAAGGTGGACCCGCGCGAGCTCGTCACGGTCGCCCCCGAGCGGCGCGTCGAGGAAAAGGAGATCGCCGCCGCGCTCTCGACGCTTGCCAAGGAGGCGCACAAGGTCGTCGTGGCGACGGACTTCGACCGCGAGGGCGAGCTCATCGGCGTCGAGGCGCTTGGCCTCGTGCGCGAGGCCAACCCCGGCGTGGAGGCCGTTCGGTCGCGCTTCTCGTCCATCACGACCGAGGAGATCGGACGCGCCTTCGGGAACCTCGCGGCCATCGACGACAACCTCGCCGCAAGCGCGGAGGCGCGCCAGGTGATCGATCTTGCCTGGGGCGCGTCGCTCACGCGCTTCATCTCGCTCGCCTCGGGCCAAGTCGGCCAGGATTTCCTGTCGATCGGGCGCGTGCAGAGCCCAACGCTTGCCCTTGTCGTGGACAAGGAGAAGGAGATCCGGGCGTTCGTTCCGACGCCCTACTGGGAGATCGCGGCGACGCTCGAGAAGGAGACGAGCTTCCCGGCAAGCCACAAGCAGGGCCGCTTCGACGACGAGGCGAGCGCGACGGCCGCGCTGGCCCGCGCCAAGGCGGCCGCCGAGGCGGTGGTGACGGAGGCGCACCGGACGGAGCGGCGCGAGAAGCCCCCGGAGCCGTTCCACACGACCGCGTTCCTCGCCGCCGCCACGCGCCTTGGCCTCTCGGCCGCGCGCGCGATGAACGTGGCCGAGAACCTGTACATGAACGGGTGGGTGAGCTACCCGCGCACGGACAACACGCAGTACCCGCCCGAGCTCGACCTTCGCGACATCCTGAAGAAGCTCGCGACGCAGGAGCAAGTCGGGCACCTGGCCGAGCGCATCCTCGAGAAGCCCGAGCTCTCGCCCACGAAGGGCAAGAAGAAGACGACCGACCACCCGCCCATCCATCCCACGGGCGCGCCGCGCAAGTCGGATCTCGACGCGGACGGGTGGAAGGTGTGGGAGCTCGTCGCGCGCCGGTTCCTCGCGACGCTTTCGGACGAGGCGCGCATCGAGAACATCCGCGTCGCGCTCGACGTGGGCGGCGAGCCGTTCGAGGCGCGCGGCCAACGCATGCTGGAGCCCGGCTGGAAGGGCGTCTATCCCTACGTCTCGTCGAAGGAGGCTCTCCTGCCTCCGCTTGCCGGCGGGGACCGCGCGCGCGTGGTCCAGGTGGACGTGGAGCGCAAGACGACCCAGCCGCCCAAGCGCTTCTCGCAGGGCCGCCTCCTGGAGGAGATGGAGGCGCTTGGCCTTGGCACGAAGTCGACGCGGCACGAGATCCTGAACAAGCTCTACGCGCGCGGCTACGTCCGCAACTCGCCGCCCGAGCCCAACGAGACCGCCTTTGCCGTGACCGACGCGCTCGAGAACTACGCTTCGCACATCGCCCGGCCCGAGATGACGGCGGCGCTCGAGAAGGAGATGGACGAGATCGCCGAGGGGCGAAAGCGCCTCGACGAGGTCGTGGACGACTCGCGCCGCATGCTGCTCGAGATCCTCGACGTGCTCGAGAGCAACCGCGACAAGATCGCGGTCACCGTTCGCAAGGCCATCGACGCGCAGAACACGGTCGGCCGGTGCCCCAAGGATGGAGGCCCCCTCATGATCCGCAAGGGGCGCGCGGGCAAGCGGTTCGTCGGGTGCGGCAACTACCCGAACTGCGAGCAGACGTACCCGCTTCCCCAGTACGGGAAGATCGTGTCGGAGCAGCAGCACTGCGCCACGTGCCAGTCGCCGGTCATCAAGATCGTGAACAAGGGCCGCCGCCCGTGGGTCCTTTGCATCAACATGCAGTGCCCCGACCGGGGAACGGGCGAGGTGCGGATCGCCGGGGAGCTTGCCGGCGGCCCGAGTCAAACCGCAGGCGCAGGCGGCGACGGCGGCGCGGGCGAGGAGTCGTCGCGTCCGCCCGACGAGAGCGTGGAGGAGCTCGACCACTCGGCCGATCCGACCGGGGTCGAGGAGAAGGAGATCGAATAGCGAGGCCGGACGCGGCACGGCGCCAGCGCCGGCGGCGCGCAGGCGTCACTCGCTTCCGTCCACCGCGGTTTCAGGATGCTCGTGCGGGGGGTGGCAATCGCACGATTCCACGGCCGTCCCGCCGTGCGCGCGCGCGAAGGGATCGAACGCCTCGCACGACGTGCGCGCGACGCCGTCGACGAGCACGAGACCCCGCTGGCACGCGTGCCGGCCCGTGAGGCTCTGCTCGAAGTGGCGGCAGCCGCCGCAGGTCGTAAGCTCCGGATCCGTCCATCCCTCGGGGCGCCGGGCGTCAGCCAAGCGGGAGATCCCCCGTCAGCTTGTCCATCTCGGAGTCGCGGTCCGGCCCGATGCCTACGCAGGTCACGGTGCCCGGCTCCACCTGCGTGAGGCCGGCGTCCTGCACCACCACCGTCGGGAAGCCCATGCGCTCCGCCGCTTCGCGGATCTCGAACAAATGCCTTTCGTTCTCGGCCTTCACGACGACCTTCTTCTGTCCCTCGCGAAGCCAGGCCTTGTATTCCGGCCGGCCGCGCCTGTTGTTGAGCTCGGAGAGGCTCACGGCCGCGTGCGCCACCTGCACGGCAAGCTTGCCTGGCCCCAGCCGAAGGTCCTTGCGGACGACGACGACCATCTTGTACGCGAAGTCCGCCACCCGTTCACCTATTCGGGCTTCTCGGCCGACACGGGCAGCCCGTCGTCGTCGTAGCGGAGGACGTCGCGCCGCTTCTCGAGCCAGGCCTCGCCGGCCGCCTCGGCCTCCTCCCAATCCACGTCCGAGGCCAGGAGGTCGGGACCCTTCACGGACACGGCGCCGCGGGGAACGACGAAGAAGCGCGCGCCCTGCTTCAGAACGACCTCGTCGCCGCGCACCTGCAGGGTCTCGCCGACGAGGTTGCCTTCCTCGTCGCGGACGTAGCGCGCCAGGAGATCCTCCTCGATGGGCGGCGCGGTCGCGGCCCGCGCGTCGATCGGCGCAGCGTCGAGGGGGGCCGGCGCTTCCGCGGGTTTGCTCACGGGAAGGGGACGCCCGGGAACGACGACGGGGCGACCCGCGATCGGAGCCGGAACGGCCCTGGCGCGGCGGTTTTGGCGACGCGCGAAGGCGAGGACTCCCGCGATGGAGAGGCCGGTCCCGGCAACCGTGAGGCCTGCGACAAGCGTGGCGTTTGCGGGATGGGTCAGGAATTCGAGCACGCAAGCACCAAAGGTAGAAGAAGACCTCCCCCCTACTAAAAGCCGCCCATGGACCAGGCGTTTTCCGGCGACGTCGACGTGCTCGTCGTGGGCGGCGGGCCCGTCGGAGCGGCGGCGGCCAGGGGCCTTTCGGCGCGCGGGCACCGGACCCTGCTCGTGGAGGAGCACGAGCTCGTGGGCACCCCCATGCAGTGCGCCGGCCTGTTCACGCCGCGCATCTTCGACCTCGCCGGCTTTCCGTCCGACGACATCCTGCTCAACGAGATCCGCGGCGCCCACATGTGGAGCCCCGGCGGCCGTCGGCTCACGATCGACGGCGGCAAGACCATGGCCGTGGCCATCAACCGGCCCGCCTTCGACCAACGATGCGTCGAGCAGGCGGAGCGTTCCGGCGCGCGGGTCCTGCGCGGGACCCGAGCCCTGTCGGCCGAGCGCGACCGCGATGGCGTCGCCGTGCGCTTGGACCGGCGGGGCGAACACGCGACGGTGCGGACGCGCCTTCTCGTCGGGGCCGACGGCGTGCAGGCGAACGTGGCGCGCTGGTTCGGCCTGCCCCGCGCGCGCGAGCTCCTGCCCTGCTACGGCGCCCAGATGAAGGGGCTTGCCGACGTCGAGGAGCCGTACGTGGAGATGTTCTTCGGCCGCGACCTTGCGCCCGGCTTCTTCGCGTGGATCGTTCCCCAAGGCGGCGGATTTGGCATGGTCGAGATGGGCATGAACATGGGCGCCGAGCGGTTGGGGCCGGAAAGCCGGCCCATGACGGCGCGAGACCGCTGGCTTCGCATGGCGCAGGATCCGCGAGCCTCCCGCATGGTCGCCTCCGCGCGGCCCGTGTACGAGGTGTGCGCATGCATTCCGATCGGCGCGGCCAAACGCACGACCTCGGATCGCGTGATGATCGTGGGCGACGCGGCCGGGCAAGCCAAGCCCACGACGGGCGGTGGCGTCTACACGGGGTTGAAGTGCGCCCGGCACCTCGTCGACGTCGCAGACGCGGCGCTTGCCGAAGACGACCTCTCCGACGCGCGACTGTCGGAGTACCATGCGCGGTGGCAGGCCGACGTGGGCCGCGAGATCGCCATCGGCTACCGGCTGCGCCGCACCTTTGCCCACCTCACGGACGAGCAGACCGAGCGCCTCTTCGAGACGGTGGACGACCCCGACCTCCTTGCGACCGTGAACGTGCTTGGCGACATCGACTACCCAAGCCGCCTCGCGCGCCAGCTCTTCAAGAAGGCGCCCTCGCTCTTGCGGTACGGCGCGCCCGCGCTCGTGAAGTCGCTGTTCTCCTAGGTCGACGTCGGCTCGGGCGGGGGCTCCTCCGAGGGCTTGCGGCGCCCGCCGCGGCGGCGGCGCGCGAGCGTCACGATCCCAAGCAGGATGAGCACGGCCACGAGCACGAAGGCCAGGAGGACGTACCAGAACTTCTCCACGAGGAAGGCTTCCGTGATGGCGATCGAGGCCGTCACGCGCACGGTCTCCTGGGGCGTGAGGGTGACGACGTCGCGCCCGTTCTCGCTCGTGACGCGCGGGTCGGCGCCCGGCGCGGTCACGTCCGTCACGGCAAGCCCGCGCGGAAATACGATCGTGTAGGTGGTGGGAAGGTCGCGGAAGGGCGCGAGGTCGAACGTCTGCGCGAACGTGTAGAAGACGGCCGCCGAGCCGGCCCGGCGCGAGAGGTCCTTCGAGACGGACGCCTTGGCTCCGAAGCTGATGGGCGGCGAGCCGTCTGCCGGGACGTTGATGAAGGAGGCCGCAAGCGTGTTGCGGTCGAGCCCGCCCGTGGGCCGGGCCTCGCCGCCGAAGATGGCCACGATGCGCTCCGCGAACTGGCTTCGGAACTCCTGCTCGAAGCGGTCCACGTCCTGCGCCGTGAGGATCCCCTCGCGAAGAGCGATGCGGAAGGCGTCGCTGTTGAGGTAGGCAAGCGTGACGCCGGAGGGAAGCTTCGCCGTCACGTCGTCGGGAACGGCCACGACGCGCAAGCGCGCGTCGACGCCGATCTCCATGCGCAGCGACCCGAGGTTGCCCGAGAGAACGCCGGGGAAGGCGATGCCCTGCACGTCCCGCATGTCCACGTGGACGGCGACGCTTGCGTCGGGCCCCTGGTGGGTCGGCGCGTCGGCCTGCCGGACCGCGATGAGGGCCTCCAACCGCCGGTCCGTGGGATCCTCGCCGTTTGCGACGCGGAAGGCGGCGGCGCTTGCGCCCGCAACCGCGCCCCCCTCGGCTCGCAGGACGGCCCACTGCTCGGGCACGCTTGCGGCAAGCGTCAGATCCCATCCGGGAGGCGCGACGATGGGGATCCTCCAGGCGATCTCGGCGCCCATCTCCAGGATGGCCTGGATCGTGGATTCCGTGACGTTGAGGCGCGTGCTCGCAATGCCAAGGTCGGACAACGTCGCGGCGATGGCGGCCTCGGCGCGCACGTCGACGGGCGGATCGTAATCGCCCGTGCCGTTCAGGGAGGCGGGAACGACGCTCGAGCGCGTGATGGCGATGGCAGAGCCCGGGAAGGCGCCGTCCAGGATGGCCTCGAGCCGCGCCTTCAGCATGTCCTCCAACTGCGCCACGAACGCCTCGCGCGACTGCGGGGACGCCCGCTCGCCCGCCCAGATGGCTCGGATGTCGCCAGCCGACAGGGTCTGGTCGTCGAGCGTCGCCTTGCGAAGGTGAAGGTCGGCGCGGATGGAGATCGCCGTGAGGTTGCGGAACGAGGCGCTGATCTCGGCGTCCACCCGCTCGGGCAGTCGCGGCCAGGGATCCGGCGTCTCTTGCGCGCCGGCCGGCGCGGCCAAGAGCGCCAGGAGCGCGGCGGCGGCAAGCATGATCGTGGTCCTCGACACCATGTCCCTCAAGGCGGCCAATCGAGGGGAACGCCAAGAACCCTTCGGAAGGCGACCTGGGCCCCCGCGCGGCCGAACCTTTTTAGGGCGCCACTGCCGCTGACGCCCCGTGGAAGCCCTCGCCGCGGCGCGCCGCGCGACGCCCTTCGAACGCATCGACACGCGCCTTGGAACCGTGCTTGAGCCCTCGGAGCGCGCGCAGCTTCCGCGAAAGTGGGAGCTCTACGGCGACGTCCTCGTGTTGCGCCTGCCCGCCGGCCTGCACGCGCGAGGCCGCGAGGTCGCGGAAGCCTACGCCAAGGAGCTCATGGCCCGCACAGTGCTCGAAGACGTGGGCGGCGTGCAGGGCGAGCACCGGGAACCCCGCATGCGGCTCCTGCACGGCACGGGCACCGAGACGGTGCATCGCGAGGACGGCCTTTCGTTCGCCTTCGACGTGGCCCGCCTCATGTATTCGAGCGGCAACAACTACGAACGCAAGCGGATGGGGAAGGTCGTGCGGGCCGGGGAGCGCGTCGTGGACCTGTTCGCCGGCATCGGGTACTTCACGCTGCCGATGGCGCGCGCGGGGGCTCACGTCAGGGCCATCGAACGCAACCCCGTGGCCCACGGCTATCTCGTCGAGAACGTGCGGCGAAACGGCCTCTCGGACCGCGTGGAAGCCGTGCTGGGCGACTGCCGCGAGGCCGCGCCAGTGGGCGTGGCCGACCGGGTGCTCCTGGGCTACCTCGGCGACACGCGTCGTTTCCTGCCGACGGCGATGCGCGCGCTTGCTCCCGGCGGGGGCGCGCTGCACTACCACGACGCCTGCCCGGTCGAAGCGGTTCCGGCGCGGCCCCTGGAAGAGATTGCCGCGGCCGCGCGGGATGCCGGGCGCACGCTTGCCTCGGCGAGCACGCGCGTGGTCAAGTCCTACGCCCCGGGCGTCGTGCATTTCGTGACGGACGCGGTCGTGCGATGATCCCCCTCCACGTGCTCCACATCGAGCAGGACGATCCCCGCAAGTGCACGTCGCGCAAGCTCGCGCGCTTTGCCCTGCTGTCGCTGCACACCTCGGCCGCGCGAACGCCGCGCGGCGCCGTCGCCCTCGACCCCTTCAGCGGTCGCGCGCTCTCGCGGGAGGACCGCGCCGCGGCGCAGGCGCACGGGCTTTTGGCGATCGACTGCTCGTGGGCGTACGCGGAGCAGGAGTTCCCGCGCCTTCGCGAGGTCCTTCGGTTCCACGGCCGTGCGCTGCCGTTCCTGCTGGCCGCCAATCCGGTGAACTACGGGAAACCGTTCCGGCTCACGACGGCCGAAGCCTTCGCGGCGGCGACGTGGATCCTCGGCGAAGAGGACTCCGCGCGGACGCTCCTGTCGAAGTTCAAGTGGGGGCCCGGATTCTTCGACCTCAACGCGCAGCCGCTTGCCGAGTACGCAAGCGCCCGCAACGGCGCCGAGGTCGTGGAGAAGCAGAAGCTCTTCCTCTAGCGCACGCGAAGGAAGCGCGCGAGCTCGTCGAAGGCCGCGCCGTCCACCGGGGGCCGCGCGACGCCCAGGTTTGCCCATCCGTCCGCGGGCGGCGCCGCCGGGGCGCCGTGGAAGGGAGCGCGGTCGCGCCGCCGGCGACCCGGGGGCGAAGGGGGGGCCACGCGCGAGAAGGAAGCTCGCGAGCCGGCAGGAAGCCCCTCCAGGATGTCCTCGTAGTCCTGCACGGCCTCCCAGCGCGACGAGAGCCAGTTGCGGATTGCGACGGTCACGCACGCCGGTCTGTTCCCGATGGGACATGAACCGGGCATCGCGGCGCCCAGGGCTTGCAAGCCCCAGGGCATGGTTCGGGACTCCGGCCGGGGCCCCCAGCGCCCCACGGCCTCGCGCAGGACCCTTATGAGCGTTTAAGAGCAGACAGTGTCGCGCATGCGCGCGCTTTCGCCCCGGGCCCGGATCCTGATCCCGGGGTTCCTGTACGGCGCGGCGCTTTTGAGCGTGCCCCTTGCCGTGGGCGCGCGCTGGCTCGAATTCCTCGGATGGCTCTCGGTGTACCTCGTGCCGCCCTTTGGCCGCGAAACGGTCATCCCGGCCCTCGTGGCGCGCAACTTCGAACCGTGGCTTGTCGTGGCCTACCTCCTCACGCTCGACGTGGCCGCGTGCCTGCTCGTGTTCTGGAACTGGGAGCGCCTGAAACGGGTCCCGCGCGTGGGGCCGGTGCTCGTCCGCTTCGAGTCGGCCGCGCAGCGGTTCCTCTCCCGCCGCCCTTGGCTCTCGAAGACGGCCTTCGTGAGCCTCATCGCGTACGCGATCGTGCCGCACCAGGGAGGCGGCGGCGCCGGGACCGCCGCGCTGGGCCGAAGCCTCGGGTACGACGCGCGACGCATCTTCCCGCCGCTTCTCTTGGGCAGCGCCGCCGTCACGGTGGCCCTCGCCTACGGCTCCGTCGCGATCCTGGCGCTCCTGGGCGACCTCTTCTGGGTCGTCCTCGCCGCCACGGCATGCCTCACGCTTGTGGGCGTGCTTGCCATGCGGCAGGCCGAAGCGACCGCGCCGGAGGCCCCACCTGCGCCGTTGGCCGCCGCGTTCCGGCGGCGCATTCCCGTGGTCGGCCTTGCCGCGCGCACGCCGCCCCCGCTTCCGACACTCTCGGTGGCTCCGCCGACGCCCGTCGTTCTCGCCTCGCCGGCTCCCGGCCTTGCCGCCCCCCTGGCCGCCACGCCCGAAGAGTTTCCCACGGAGGCCGCGCCGCCCAACGCTTAAATACCCTATGCGCATTGGCACGCCCGTTCCGGTGGCATCATGGGCAAGTTTCCCGAAGCCGAGGCGCGTCTTCTCAACAGGAAGATCTGCATGAAATGCTACGCCCGCAACCCGCCCCGGGCCACCCGCTGCCGCAAGTGCAACGGTTCCACCCTTCGCGCAAAGGCGAAGGAAGGGCGCGGGATGTAGGCTCGGCCTACCGCACGTTTGCGACGTCCGCCCGGAAGAAGGGGTCGTTGGCGACCGTGTTGCCGCGCGCGTGCGCGTTCACGAACGTCACCTGCACCTTGTAATCGCCCTCGCCCTGGAAGAACGCCTCCCGGGCGACCGTGTCCGCAAAGCCGAAGGAGGGCTCGTCCACGGCGACCGTGCGCGTGTAGCGCGCCTCGCGCGAGGCGTTGAACACTTCGATCGTCGCGTTGCCCGTCGTGAGGACGGGCGTCTGCGGCGGGCCGGCGGCGCCGGCCAGGAAGTTGACGTCGATCGAGAGCTCCCGGTCGTCGGCGTCGTACCGCGCGATCACGCGAAGGCTGTCGATGACCTTCAACACGTCCGTGCTGGCCTGCCCCGTGGCTCCGCGAGCGCTCACGACGACCGTGTACTGCCCGTTCTGCGTCACGAATTCGCGATAGGGCACGGTCGTCACGGCCGAGCCGTCCACGAAGGAGATGCGCGCCTCGCCGGCCACGGGGAAGACCTGGCGCGCCCCGCTGCGGACCACGAACGTCCCCTCGCCCGTGTACGGGCTTCCGCCCGTCAGAAGCGCCTGGATCTGAAGGTGGTCGGCCGTTCGGGGGGCGCTCGCCGCAACCGAAAGGCTGCCGCCGCCTCCCGAGAGGCAGCCGGCAAGCGGGGCAAGCAGAAGCGCCAGGACAAGGAGCGCGCGCATCGAAGCGGGAAGGCGGCGACGGCGGAAAAAGGTAGCGAGAAAACCCGCGCGCCGGGAGCCTTGAAATAGGGGCTTGCGCCTCGGTGGCCTCGTTGTCGTCGTCTTCCACGTCCCCGCTGCCCGAGCTTCTGGCGCCAGCCGGCAGCTTCGAGGCTCTGCGGGCGGCCGTCGAGAACGGAGCGGACGCCGTCTACCTGGGCGGCCGCCAGTTCCACGCGCGCGGCCGGGCCGTCAACTTCGACGGCGACGAGCTCGCCCGCGCGATCGAGTACGCGCACGTGAAGAACGTGAGCGTGTACGTCACCGTCAACACGCTTCTTGCAAACGGCGAGTTCCGCGAGCTTGCGCCCTACCTTTCGGAGCTCGCCTCGCTGGGCGCCGACGCCGTCATCGTCCAGGACCTTGGCGTCATGAAGTTCGTGCGGGAGCACTACCCGGAGCTTCCCGTGCACGTCTCCACGCAGGCTTGCATCCAGTCTTCGCACGCGCTCTCGCTCCTCGAGTCGCTTGGCGTCGAGCGCGTGATCCTGCCGCGCGAGCTCACGCTTGCCGAGATCCGCCTCCTGCGCGAGCGAACGCGCCTTCCGCTCGAGACCTTCGTGCACGGCGCGCTGTGCTACTCGTACTCGGGCCAATGCCTCTCGTCGAGCCTCATCGGCGGGAGAAGCGGCAACCGGGGGCAGTGCGCCTCGACGTGCCGGCTCCCGTACGACCTCCTCAAACACCCGGGCGCGCTTGCGCTTGGCGCCTTCCAGAAGGAGGACCCCCACGACATGTCCGCGTGGGATTGGCAGACGGTGCCCACCGAGGGCATGCACCTTGAGTCGAGCCGCGACCTCTGCACGATCGAGCTTGTGCCCAAGCTCATCGAGGCGGGCGTCTCGAGCTTCAAGATCGAAGGGCGCATGAAGCGCCCGGAGTACGTCGCCACGGCCGTCCGCGCCTACCGCACGGCGCTCGACCGCTACGCCAAGGGCAACTTCCACATCACGCCGCAGGAGCGGCGCGAGCTCGAGCAGGCGTTCAACCGTCAGTTCACGACCGCGTATCTCGTCGATTCGCCCGGCAACGCCTTCGTGAGCCCCGATCGAAGCGAGAACCGGGGCGTCCGCGTCGGGACCGTGACCGGCTTCCGGCAGGACCGCATGCTCGTGCGCCTCGAGGAAACGCTCTCGGTGGGTGACGGCATCGAAGTGTGGACGCAGCAGGGAGGCGGCTTTGGCCAGCGCGTCGAGCGCATCGAGCTTCGCGGCCACCCCGTCCCGCGGGGGCAGGCCGGCGAGACCGTGTCCGTGCCCAAGCAGGGCTTTGTGAACGCGGGCGACCCCGTCTACCGAACGCTCTCGCGCGAGCTCCAGGAGAAGTCGCGCGCAAGCTACGAGGGGGCGGGCCGGCGCGTGTCCGTCGAGGTCCGTTGCGCGCCCTCGCCCGACGCGTCTTCGCTCCACGTCGAGATCCGCGACGGCGACGCGTCGGGCGCCGCCACCGTGCCGCTTGCGCCCGCGCGCTCGACGCCGCTCTCGGAGCGCGCCGTCAAGGACCAGCTCGGAAAGCTCGGCGACACGCCGCTGAAGGCTCGAAACTTCGACGTCACGGTGCCACCAGGCGCGTTTGCGCCGCTTGGCGAGCTCAACCGCGCGCGGCGCGAAGCCGTGCAGGCTTTCCTTTCCGCCAAGGCCGCCGCGCGGAAGCGCGCCCCGGCCCAGGCGCTCGACCCCTCGTCGTTCCTCTCGCTGCCCGAGCGCCCGCGCGTGGCGCCCACGGTCTCCGTCGTCGTGTCGAACCTCCGCGCGCTCGACGCCGCGCTTGCCGGCGGCGCCGACGACGTCTACTTCCCGCCGCTCGAATGGGGCGGCGACAAGGACGACTGGAACCTCGATTGGGTCGCGCGCGCCCTCGAATCGACCCGCAAGGCCGGCGCGCGCCTGTGGCTGCACCTTCCCTACATCACGCGCGAGGCGGACATGGCCTACGCGGAGCGCACGCTGCCCGCGCTTGCCGCGCGGGGCCCGGCGGGCGTCGTGGCCGGCAACCTCGGCGCGCTCGCGCTTGCCTCGCGGCTTGGCCTTCCCGCGCGCGCGGACTACTTCGTGAACGCCTTCAACAGCTACACGATCCGAGTCCTCTCCGAGTTTGGCGCCGAGGGCGTCACGCTCTCGCCCGAGCTCACGCTTGGCCAGATGGCGGAGGTCGCGCGCACGGCGGCGCTGCCCGTCGAAGCGGTCGTGCACGGACAGCTCCACCTCATGATCAGCGAGCACTGCATCATCGGCGCCGCCGAAGGCTGCTACGGGCCGCAGGGCAAGCACGTGCCGTGCCGGCGCGAGACGTACGCCATCCGCGACCAGGCCGGGTACGTGTTCCCGCTCCTCACGGACGGCAAGTGCCGCATGCACATGATGAACAGCCGCGAGCTTGCCATGGTCGACCGCGTGCCCGAGCTTCTGGCCGCCGGCATCGAGCGCCTGCGCATCGACGCGCAGATGCTCCATCCCGGAAACGTCGAGGCCGTCGTCCGCGCGTACAAGGACGCCCTTGCCGGCTGCGCCAACGGCACCTTCGACGGTCCCTCGCTGCTTGCGCGCGTCGAGAAGGCCCGCACGCTTCCGCTCACGACGGCCCACTTCTACCGGCCGGTCCTGTAGCGGCGGACCCCCCGGTTCCAAGGAAGCGACGAACAACCTTATCAGCCGCTCCCGTCCCCTGCAGGTCGTGGTGCGTGCTGCTCTCGCGCCTGTACTCGTGACGGTGGGCCTGGTTCTCGCCGGATGTCTGGGCCCAGGCGTTCCGACCCCGGAGCCCGCGTCGGCGGCCGCACGCTTCGACGCGTTGCCCGATCCGGCCGCCGCCTTCCCAACGCCCTTGTTCGGCCCGGCGACGACCGCGATTTCGGGTTGCCGCTTCGACTGCTTCGAGCCTTCGATCGCAGCGGGTCCGGACGGCCGACTGTACGTGACGGAGGTCTACGGGACGACGATCGCGGTGTCGACCGACGACGGCGTGACGTTCGCGGCGGTCTCGCCTCCCCCGCTGCCGTCCCAGGCGACGCTGCGGACGGATCGTGCCGACGCGCTCGTGCAAGTCGCGCCGGACGGCCGCCTCTTCTACAGCGCGCTGCTGACCGAGCCCATCGGCTTTGCCTACCTGCTGGGCCTCCAAATCGCCTTCTCGGAGGACGGCGGCGCAAGCTGGGCCTCGAACGTTTGGACCCAAATCGCGATCCCCCCCAGCCCGTACGGAACGGACCGCCAATGGCTCGCCTTCGCGTCCGACGGGAGCCTCTACGCCTCCTTCTCGCAGTTCCCCACCGGGGGCATCTGGATGGCTCGGTCCGACGACGGCGGACGCACGTTTGGCCCGTTCCTCCCGGCCGTGCCGCCGTGGGAGCGCCGCTTCGTCATGGGCGCGGCGGCACCCGTCGTGGGGCTCGACGGCACCGTCGTCCTTCCCTACTACTCGCTGATTGCGCCGGGCCCGACGGCCGACTTTGCCCTGCGCGTCGCCGTTTCGCGGGACCGCGGTCGTACGTTCGAACAGCGCGACGTGGCCGCCACCTCCCCCGGCCTGGAATGGGATTGGCCCGCGGCGGCCGTCGATCCAAGCGGACGCTTCCACCTCGCCTGGGGCTCGCAGCGGGAAGGTTTGTTCCTGTCCAGCTCCGACGACGACGGCGCGACGTGGTCGATCCCGCGCGTATGGAACGAAGGACGGCCCGCAGAAAATCCGGCGCTTCTTGCGAGCGCCGACCATCTCCAGGCGCTCTGGTTTGAGCAAGGAGCCGGGTACCGGTTTGCAAGAGCCAGCCTCGATGCTGCCACGCCGCCCGACGCGGTCCCGATCGTGGACACCTCAAACGTTCGAAGCGACTTCTCGTCCTTCGCGCTGAAGGCGAGCGGTACCGCCGCCGTCGTGTGGGCGGAAGCGGACGTCGTCCGCGTCCGCATGGAGTCGTCGAGCCCGTAGCGGAACGACTGTCTGGCGACCCCCTACTCTATAAATACCGGCCTCCGCATTGCCCCTGCCGTGATTCCGGGCGAAGACAAAGACGCATCCACCGGGGACGACGAGGCGGTCCCGCCCGTCGCGGAGGAAGAGGAGGCTTTCCCCGAGGAGCGCCCGGGCCAGCCGATGCGCGTGCGCATGCCGGACAAGAAGAAGAAGGAGATGTTCGGCATCGCCGACCAGCTCCTCGGCGGCTCGCGCCTGAAGATCATGTGCGAGGACGGCAAGGCGCGCATGGGCCGCATCCCAGGCAAGATGAAGCGCCGCATGTGGATCCGCGAGGGCGACCTCGTGGTCGTGCGTCCGTGGGAGTTCCAGGACGAGAAGTGCGAGGTCGTCTGGCGCTACACGAAGACGCAGGCCGCCTACCTCTCGCGCCGCGGGCAAGTGCCCAAGCAGATCGACGTGTTCTGAGGCGTCTCCCGGTTGCGATGAATGATCATCGCAACGAGCGTGGCGCGTCCCACGCGTAGCGCGCAAACGAAAAACGCCCGCGCTCGTCCACCGCGACGCCTTCCCGTCGCAGCCGCCGGATCTGCTCTTTGCGAAGGCCGGGGTCGTGGATCCGGACCTCGCCTGCGGCCCCCACGACGCGGTGCCAGGGCACGCGGCTCTTCTTCGTCCACCGCAGCGCGCGGGCCACGTGCCGCGCCGAGCGCGGGAAGCCCGCAAGTGCGGCGACGTCGCCGTAGCTTGCAACGCGCCCGCGCGGGATGTCCTGCACGATTCGGAAGACGCGCTCGTGGAACGGGGGCTCCTCGCTTGGCTTCAACGGGCCCTGCAACCCTCGCCTCGGGCAAAATCCCTCCGCACGAGGCGGCGCGGCGGGCCGCCCGCACAGCCGGCCGCACGTTCAAATACCGCCTCGCGCTCCTTCTTGTCCTTGTGCCCCGCGCGCGCGAGCCGGATCCGGAGGAGCAGCTCGAGTTCGTCGAGCAGCGCATCCGCAGCGCCCGGCAGGCCGGCAAGCGCGACTTCCTGCGCGACGAGCGGGCGCGCAAGGTGGAGGACGAGGTCTTCGACCGCGCCACGCTGCTTGCGCTCTGGAAGCTCATCCACAAGGGCGTGGTCGCGACGCTCGACTACCCCATCAGCACGGGCAAGGAGGCGAACGTCTTCCATGCGACCGACCCGAAGGGCAAGGCGCTGGCGGTGAAGATCTTCCGCATCAGCAACGCCACGTTCTACGCCTTCAAGGAGTACATCTCGGGCGACCCGCGGTTCGAGAGCGTGGCGGGCAACCGCCGGCAGCTCGTGTACCTGTGGGTGCGCAAGGAGTACAAGAACCTCCTTCGCCTGCACGACGTGGGCATCCCCGTGCCCACGCCGATCACCTCGACCGCAAACGTCCTGTGCATGGAGTTCCTGGGCGAGCAGGGGACGCCTGCGCCCCTTCTCAAGGACGCCGAGATCGAGGACCCCACGGGCGCGTACGAGGACATGATCGCCCACGTCCGTCTCGCGTGGCAGGAAGCCGACCTCGTTCACGGCGACCTTTCCGAGTTCAACGTGGTCGTGCACGGGGGCAAGCCGTTCTGGATCGACGTGGGACAGGCCGTCGTGACGCGGCACCCCATGTCGCGCGAGTTCCTCCTGCGCGACGTGCGCAACGTCACTCGCTTCTTCGCCCGCCACGGGGCCAAGGTCCGGCCCGCCGAGGAGGTCGTGGCCGAACTCGTGGCGCCCAAGAAAACGACCGCAACGGACGGCGAGGCCCGTCCGCGGTCCCGGAGGCCGAGCCGATGATCGAGGGCGTGCGCATCCCGACGCGTCGCGTGGGGGCGCTCATCGGGCCCGAGGGCAAGGTGAAGAAGGAGCTCGAGGAACGAAGCGGCGTGACGCTTCTCATCGACGGCCAGACGGGCGACGTCGTCTTCCGCGACGAGAAGGCCTTCGACGCGCTCGTGGCGCTCAAGGTGCGCGAGGTCGTGCGCGCCATCGGCCGCGGATTCTCGCCGGAGCACGCCATGCGCCTCTTCCAGGACGACGTCTTCCTGGAGGTCGTCGACATCGCCGAATACGTCGGCAAGCGCGCGGACCGCGTCTCGCGCGTGCGCGCCCGCCTCATCGGCACGAGCGGCCGGACGCGGCGGACGATCGAGACGTCCA
>DATLFM010000049.1 GCA_035541015.1 Candidatus Thermoplasmatota archaeon | reverse complement strand
CGCCCCTTGCGGCCTCCGCGCGAAACCTGGGTCCTATCCAGCTTCCCATCGACGTGGCCGTCCTCGTGTGCGCCCTCGTGCGCGAAGGGGGGCGGCTGGAGGACGTCGAGCTCACGACGGAAGTCGAGATCCGCCACGACGACTCCCACGTCACGGTCCTGCCCTATGGATACCCCGTCGTGGACGGCCGGGTCCTCCTCACGCCGGGCCTTGCCGAGCACTTGGCGGCCCGCTGACCGCCCCACAAGCCCGATTTGTATCACATTCCGAAAATCAAAATCTATTAATAGCCCGGCTTTCTATACGCTTGTCTGACAACGTCTGACAAAAGACGTATGCTGGGTGACAAGAGGCGACTCTTGGCCGCGTAGCGTCCGTGCGCTGGCAGGCCGTTGTTCGAGGGACCGACGTGCAGGAGACAGAGCGCGTGACCATCCGGCTTCCATCGGAGCAGGTGCGCACTCTGGAGACGCTCGTCAAGCTCGGCGAGTTCACGAACCTGTCCGAAGCGATTCGGCAGGCCGTGCGCGAACTCGTGAACTCGAGGGCCGGAAGCCTCGCGGAGCGGCTGGAGAAGCTCCAGAAGCTGCGCGAGATCGAGGCCCAGGTCGACGCCCTCGATCGGTTCGCGCGAAAGTAGTGCGAAGGCCTCACGTCCTGGGGATGCAGGATCGGGGATGGGATGCAGAAGGCCGGGGGAGAGGTGCCGGAAACGGATTCCTCTCGCTACGTCCACCGCGAGGGCCGCCTTGCGGGGGAACGGATGGGATGCACGGGCGCGCCGCGACGCCGTCGCGGCAGATGGGATGCACCCGTAGCGCATGCTACGGACGGCTCTGATACGCCGCGCCGGGCCGGGAGGGCGGAACGCACCGCCCTCCCCGCGCTTGGCGTCACGCTTTGGAGGGGGAGCGCAAGTCCCCTCGGACACACGATCCGGAGGAACAAGGGATGCAAACGTTGATCTCGAACGCGATGAAAAGCACGGAAGCGGTCTCCAGCGACGACCCCGAGTTTGAGGCCTTCTACGACCCCAAGATCGTCATCGTCGGCTGCGGTGGCGCCGGAAACAACTCGGTGAATCGCATGGCCCAGATGGGCATCAAGGGCGCGGAGACCATCGCCATCAACACCGACAAGATGCACCTGGACCACATCCAGGCGGACAAGAAGCTCCTCATCGGCCGCTCGATCACCCGCGGCCTTGGCGCCGGCGGCTACCCCGAGGTGGCCGAGCGCTGCGCCGAGATGGCCCAGCCCTACATCGAGGAGCTCCTCGAAGGCGCCGACCTCGTGTTCATCACGGCGGGCATGGGCGGCGGCACCGGCACCGGCACCGCGCCCGTGGTGGCCAACATCGCCAAGAAGAAGGGCGCCATCGTGATCGGCATGGTGTCCACGCCCTTCAACGTCGAGCGCGCTCGCCTCGTCAAGGGCGACGAGGGCCTCAACAAGCTGCGCAAGGCGGCCGACACCGTCGTCGTCCTCGACAACAACCGCTTGCTGAAGTTCGTCCCGAACCTCCCCATCGACCAGGCCTTCTCGGTCATGGACCAGCTCATCAGCGAAACCGTGAAGGGCATCAGCGAGACGATCACGCAACCCTCGCTCATCAACCTCGACTACGCCGACGTCCGCACCATCATGGGCTGCGGAGGCGTGGCCGTCATGCTCTACGGCGAGGCCAAGAGCAACGAGCCCAACAAGGTCGTCGCCGAGGCGCTCAACCACCCGCTCCTCGACGTGGACTACCGCGGCGCCACCGGCTGCCTGCTGCACATCACGGGCGGCCCCGACCTTTCGCTCAAGGCCGCCGAGGACGTCGCGCAGGCGCTGACCGTCGACCTCGATCAGAAGGCAAACGTCATCTGGGGCGCCCGCGTGAACCCGGCCTTCGAGGGCCGCATGCGCGTCATGGCCATCATGACGGGCGTGCAGACGGACAACGTTCCCAAGGAAGGCTCCGGCGCCACCGCCCCGGTTTCCAACGGACGCCGCGTCGCGCCCGCGCCCGTCACCACGCGCCCGGGTCTCGACCTTCCCTGGGTGAACTGAAGGCCGCGGGTCTCGATCAAAACGACCTCCCCCCATCGATCGCCGCTTGCAGCGGCGCTCGAGGAATTCCCGGGGAAAACGCCAGCCTCCTTCCCCGGGGTTTCCTATCCTCTTTCCAATCCCTTTTCTATTCCCTTCCCCCTCTTCCCCGCGTGGGCCCGCGGGCGTACAAGATTCCCTCCGACGAGGAGGTCGTGTCGGCGATCACGCAGGTCATGGGAAAACGCGGCATCGTCCGCAGTCAGAAGCTTCTCAAGCGCCTGGTCGACGAGGTCCTCCGCAAGATCGACCCCGGCTACGGCGTCTCGCTCCCCCGCGTCCGCAAGCTCGCGATCGCCTCGGGCTTCGCGCAGCTCGAGATGAAGACCCGCAGGACCGACGGCCGTCGCAAAGGGCTCAAGGAATGTCCCGTCTGCGGCGCGCGGCTTGCGCGCATCAAGAACAAGACGATCGAGGACAAGACCACGTCCTTCGAGCTCAAGTGCCTCACGTGCGGCTATTTCACGGGGGCCGTGCTGCGCGTGCCGACGCGGTACGTGTTCGTGAAGAGGGTGTAGGTGGGCGCCCGCTGGCCCGCCTCCGGCCGCTTCGAGCGCGAAGCCCGTTTCGCAACGACGATCCCGTTTGCCGCCTCTGAGACTATTTGACCCCGCTTGGCGTTTGACCCACGGGGGAGATCATCGCCGAAAAGCACCGGCGGCGGCCCGGTACCGCTGCAAGCTTGTCGCGTCGTGCCAGCAGCGGGCCCCCTCGCGCGGTGGCAATTGGGGCCTCCGCGGGTGGGATCGCTGCCCTCCAGTCCGTCCTGGGCGCACTCCCGACGGATTTTCCGGTTCCGATCCTTGTCGTCTTGCACCTCGACCCCGACCACCCGAGTCGGATGGCCGCTCTCCTGCAGCGTCGGTCGAAGCTGCCTGTCCACGAAGCCGTCCACGGACGACGCTTGGCCGCCGGGACGGTCTACGTCGCGAAGCCGGATCATCACCTGGAGGTTTCCAAAGGACGGATCCGGCTCACGCGAAGCCCGCGCGTCCATTTCTCCCGGCCCAGCATCGACCGCCTGTTCCAATCCATCGGGCGCGAGTTTGGCGAGGGGGCCGTTGCGGTGCTCTTGAGCGGCTCGGGGCGGGACGGCAGCGAGGGGATCCTCGCTGTTCGCCGGCACGGCGGCCTCACCGTCGCCGAACACCGATCGACGGCCGAACATGCAGCCATGCCGACGGCAGCCATCCAAACGGGGGCCGTGGATGCCGTGCTGCCGGCCCACGCGATCGCCGCATTTCTCGTCCGCTCGCTACGAAGCACCCCATCTCCGATCGGCTCCGCCGACTGGAGCGCACTTCTGGAGCGGCTACGGAAGCGTTTCGGCACGGATTTTTCCGGCTACAAGACCAATACGCTCCGCCGCCGGTTGGCCCATCGGCTCGTCGCGACCAAACAGCCCGACCTCCGCAGCTACCTGCGGCTCCTCGGCAGGGATTCCGAAGAGCTTGCAAAGCTTCATTCCGCGTTCCTCATCAAGGTCAGCGCGTTCTTCCGGGACCCCGCCGCCTGGAACCGATTGCGCGCGGCGCTCCACGAGGGCCGTGGCAAGGCTTCGAAAGGGAAGGAATACCGCGCCTGGAGCGTCGGGTGCGCCACGGGAGAGGAAGCCTATAGCCTTGCCATCCTGCTCCTGGAAACGCTGAAGGGGGGCGCCCGAGCCGGCGTCAAGGTCTTTGCGACCGACATCGACCCCGGTGCGCTTGCGGTAGCCCGCGCGGGCGTCTACGAGGCCGCGCAGCTGCGGAGCCTCACGCCGGCCCAACGGACGCAATACTTCGTGCCCGAGGGGGAGCGCTTCCGCGTCCGCAAGGAGCTTCGCAAGCACGTGATCCTCGGACGCCACGACGTAACGAAGGATCCGCCCATCGCCCGGTTGGACCTCGTCGTGTGCCGGAACCTCCTCATCTACCTCGACGAGCCGGCCAAGCGCGAAGTCTTCAACCGGCTTACGTTTGCCCTTGCCCCCGGCGGGATGCTCGTCCTGGGCAAGAGCGAGACCGTTCAGGGGAATGAGGACACCTTCGAGGCCATCGCTCCGCGGGACCGGATCTACCGGAAGGTGGCTTTGTCGCACGGAGAGATCCGCCGCCCGCGGCGGGTTGGAGCTTCCCCGCGGCGCCGCATCGCCGAGCCGTTGGCGGCCGAGATCGAACAGGGTGGCCGCGCGCTGCGCGTCCAAGAAGCCTTCCAGCACCTTCTGGTGCAGACCGCAAGCCTCGTCCTTGTCATGGTGGATCGGGAACGCCGCGTCAAGCTGTGGAACGCGTGTGCCGAGCGCCTGTTTGGAATCCGAGCCAGCGTCGCGCTTGGCCAAACCGTGTTCGAAGCCGCCCATGGACTCGGAGCTGACGATCTTGCGATGGGCATCAAGTCGTGCTTGAACGAGGGCGAGACGGTGGCGCTGCGCGACCTTCGCCTTCGCCGCAAGGGGCACGCCGACCGGTATCTCGACGTCGAGTTCGTGCCCATGAAGGATGGGAACGGCGGCCGCGTCCTGCTCGTTGGCGTCGACGTCACCGGGCGCCACGCGGCCAACGAAGGCGAACGGGCGATCACGCAGAAGCTTCGAGCCGCGCTTGACGAGGCCGAGCGCGCCGGCCAAGCGGCCCAAGCGAGCACGGAGGAGCTTGAGACCACGAACGAGGAGCTCCAGAGCGCCAACGAGGAGCAGCAGACCCTCAACGAGGAGCTCCAGAGCGCCAACGAGGAGCTCGAGACCACCAACGAAGAGCTTCAGAGTGCCAACGAGGAGCTCGACACCCTCAACGAGGAGATGCGCATCCGGGCCGCCGAGATCGAGCGCGCAACGGGCATCCTCCGGACCATCCTTGCAAGCTCGGGAGACCCCGTGATCGTATGCGACCCCGGGGCGAAGATCACGTCGTGGAACCGGGCCGCCGCGTCGGCGTTCCGGCTCTCCGAGGGACAAGCCATCGGACAGTCGCTGTGGGACGCGGTGCCTGGACTGGACGTGCCCGCCGTGCGGAAGGCGGCGCGCGAGGCGACCCAGAACCGTCATGCGGTCGTCGAGAGCTCTCCCGCGATTCCCTCCGTCGGTCGTTTTCGCCTCCACTTCGCCCCGGTGGAAGGCGGGGAGGGATCGGCCCGGGGTTTTGTCCTCAATGCGGCCGACGTTACGCACCGAGCGCGTCGCGAGGATTCCGTGACCGCGTCGGAGAAACTGTTTCGCGCCATCACGGAAGGCGCCAAGGACCCGATGCTGCTCGTGCGCGAGGGTGGCGAAATCGTCGGCGCCAACGCAGCGGCCCAAGCGTTCTTCGGCTTTGACCAAGAAGCCAAACGGCCGCCGGTGTTTTCGAAGATCTTTCGCGAGATCCGTTCGGTCGATTGGCTTGCGCTCCTGGGGGGTCAAGGTCCCGTCGGCATCGAGGAAGCCTCGGTCCCGACGCCCGCGGGCGATCGAACCTGCGACGTTTCGCTTTCCGCGATTCCAGGAGATCCCCCGATCGTCGTGGCGACCTTCCGTGACGTGACCGAGCGCCGCCGACGAGAAGCCGAGGTCCACCAGCACCGCGAAGCGCTGGCCCGCTACAACCGGATCATCACCCACGACGTGGCCAACCTCGTCGGATCGCTCCTCCTCCAGGTCAAGATCGTGCAGGACGCGGCGCCGCCGGACAAGGCCGTGTCGCAGGCAAGCGCCGCCATCCGGCAGCTTCTGCGAGAGATCCAGGACATCGTTCGCAACGTGCAATCCATGAGCGCGCAGCGAACGGACCGGCCGCTGGAGGCCACGGACGCAAGCGCGGCGCTTGCCACCGCCTTCGCCGTTGCCGCGACGGCGTTTCCCGGACGCTCGCCCCGGCTGCGGAATCGGGCCGCGCGGGGCGTTTGGGTGCTCGCCGACCCGCAGCTTGCGCAGGTGTTCCTCAACCTTCTCCTCAACGCGATTCGTCACAATCCGAAGCCGGAACCGACGGTCGAGGTGACCTCCCGAGCCGTCAAGTTGGGGAAGGTGCCCGCCGTAGCGTGGTCGTTCAAGGACAACGGCCCGGGGATGCCGCGCCGCGTGCAGGAGCAGCTGGACGCGCCTTCCGGCGACGTTCCCAAGCCGGGGGAGGGGACCGGTCTCTACATCGTGCGAAGCCTTGTGGCGCACTGGGGCGGCCTTCTTGAGGTCCGGGACCGCGTGCCGGGACGACCCGAACGCGGGACCGTCGTGCGCGTGGTACTGCCGACGGCTTCTCGCGGTTGATCGCACGCCGGCACGAGCAGCCGAGCAAATGCCGGAGCAAGCCGAATCAGGTCCAGCGCGCGCACGTTTGTCTGCCAAGCGATTCCATCCGCCAAACGGCGCACCCAAGGTTCTATGCAGGTGCGGCGCCTTGGTCACACGATGCCGTCTGCGAACACCGCAGCCGTCGGCCAGCCTGGATCCCAGGGGCGTCGGATCCTACTCGCCGATGACGACCGTCAATTCCTGGCGGCCACGCGGCGTCTCCTCGAGGGCGCGTTCCCCGGGGCGACCGTCGAAGCGGTGGAAAACGGAGCAGACGCGCTTGTCGCGCTCCACCGGCAGCCGCCGGACGTGGTCGTTTCCGACCTTCGAATGCCGGGAATGGACGGGATCGAACTGCTCACTGCCGCCCGCCAAACCGATCGCGACGTGCCGCGGGTCCTCCTGACGGCCTTCGGAGACCTCGAAGTGGCCCAACGTGCCCTCAACGAAGCGTCCATCGACCGGTTGTTCGTGAAACCCGTGAACCCCGAAGAGCTCGTGACGGCCGTGGCGACCCTTCTCGTCGAGCGCGGAAGCGCCCGGGCCCGGCAGCAGGCGCTCGTACGATCCCTGGACATCCTTGCGCGGCCCCTGGCAGAGACGGCAAACCTGGACTTGGGATCGAGTCGACAACCCCGACCCCGGTTCGGCGCGCGATAGCACAAGCGATTCCGGGCCCCTGCCCAAGAAGGCAGGAACACGAGCGTCCTGCGAAGCCCTTCGAGCCAAGCTTTGATTACGGCGCCGCCCCAACCCAAAGACCTTACGTCGGCTGCTCATGTTCGACCCATGACGCGCACGAAGAAGACCACCGAAGGATCGCAAACGAGCCGCCGAAAGCGTCGAGCCCGGCAGAGTCAGCCCGCGACGCGGGATCGCCGCTCCGGCGCCGCCGGCGCGTCGCCGCGCTCGCACGGACGCCATTTTGCAAGCGGAACGGAGCGTTCGGTCCGAAAGGGTCGCAGCACCCGCGACTCCGGGAACCGCCGTCGGAGTTAGCTTCGGGCGGACTTGCGGGCGGCTTCGCGGAAGGCCGCGCCAAGTACGCTTGCGTTGATGCGGGCCCTTCCCCGCTCGGGGCGGCAGTCGATGCCGTCTTGCGCGGGATGCGCTTCTCGATGTTCGAGATGCGGTTCGGACGGGGGCGTTCCGTTCGGAGAATCTTCGATCGGCCCGTAGGAAAAAAAGCGCCGCGGCGCGCGGGCCGCGGCGGAGGGGACGCTTGCTGCGTCCGTTCTACGTGCTCAGCGCCTTCACGGCCGAGGTGACGTCGTCCACGGCAAAGCCGATGCGCGCGCTTCCGTTGTCGGAGACGCGGTACGCCGCGTTGATGTTGATTCCGCTTGCGCCGAGGATCTGCGCGAGGCGGCCAAGCTCTCCGGGACGGTCTTCCGCGGGGACGGTCACGAGC
>DATLFM010000048.1 GCA_035541015.1 Candidatus Thermoplasmatota archaeon | reverse complement strand
CCATCCCCGCCTCGCTGTATATGGGCGACCACCGCTGCTCCTCCGGCGGGGCCCCGCCGCCGGCGCCTTCCCCCGAGCGCCTGGCGTGCGACCTTGGCGCGATCTGCTGCCCGTCGTTCACGAATCCGACGGCGTGCCGCGCGGCATAGAAGGCGCGCGCGTCGCCGCGAGATCGGCGGCCAAGGCCTTCACGAGCTCGCCCCGGTTGAGGACGTCCTGCGCCTCGGCAAGCACGAGGTTCGCGTCCGCCTCCTTTCGCAGGACAAGCGTCGAGAGGCGATCGTCGATGGTGCCGGGCGTGACGAAGAACTCCACGAGCACGGGCTTGTCCTGCCCGATGCGATGCAGCCGGTCGACCGCCTGCCGGTGGGCGGCTGCCGTCCACGCGAGGTGGACGAACAGCACGTTTGCCGCACCCACGAAGTTGAGGCCCACGCCGCCGGCGTCGAGCTGGACGAGCAGCACCCGCGGCCCGCCGTCGCGGCCAAGCTCGCGGGCCAACCGCTCGCGGGCGCGCGGCGGCGTCGAGCCGTCGATCGTGCCGGCGAGGGGATGAAGCTCGCGCGCAAGCTCGCGCAGCGGCTCCAGGTACTGCGCGAACACGACCGCGTTCTCGCCCGCGTCGAGAAGCTCCCGCACGCGCGCCGCGACGAACGGGACGCGACGCAGCGCGAGGAACTGCCGAAGGCGGTGGAGATGCGCGAAGACCGCCGACTCGGTCGACGCCTTCGCGAGGCCTTCGGCGGCCTCGCGCGCGAGCCGGTCGTACTCGGCGGCCTCGGCCGGCAAGAGCACGTGGCGGTGGACCTGCACGGTCCGCGGCGGCAACTCGCGGAGGACCTCCTCCTTGCGCCGGCGCAGCAGCACGTCGCGCGTGGTCTCGGCCAAAAGCGCCGCCGTGGCCTCGCGCACCTTCGCGTGCCGCTGCCACAGCTGCCCGTCGGCAAGCCACGTCTTGCGGAAGTCCTCGGCCGAACCGAAGCGGTTCACGCCCACCTGCAGCAAGAGCTCGTAGTAGTCCTCGATGCCGTTTACCATGGGCGTGCCGGTGAGCAGGAGTCGGCGACGCTGGGGAAGCGAGGCGACCAGGCGCGCGCGCTGGGTCTCGGCGTTGCGGACGTAGTGGGCCTCGTCCAGGATGAGGACCGGGTACGCGTCGGCGCCGGCGCGCGAGGCGTCGAGCAGGCGCAGGCTGTCGTAGGTGGCAAGGAGGAACCGCGCCTCCGAGGGCCCCTCGACCTCGCGCCCGTGCCAGATGCGCGCCTTCTGGCCCGTGAACCGCTCGACCTCGAAGGCCCAGTTGTACAGCACGTTGGCCGGGCACACGACAAGCGCGCGATCGTTCGTGGCCACGACGGCGGCGATGGCCATGACGGTCTTTCCAAGGCCCATGTCGTCGGCCAGGATGCAGTTGTGGTTTCGTGAAACCACGAAACCTGCGCCTTCCCTCTGGTAGGATCGCAGCTTGCCAAGGAAGCCGGGGACCGACTCGGGGATCGGGGTCGCGGGAGGCGCGGCCGGCGGCGCGGGGAGGCTTCGGTGAAGCGCGAGGAGAAGATCGCGGGCGCGCCAGAGATCCTCGCCCGGGACGCCCCGGATGGCCTCGCTCACGCGGCGCTCGAGCGTGTCGGCGGGCGCCGTCTCGTTTGCCGGCGGCTCCGGCCGGCGGCGTCGCTTTTCGAGCGCGCGCTCCAACACCTCGACGTCGCGCCGCGCGCGCGGAGCGAACTCGGGGTTCGCGCGGGCAAAGGCGCGAAGCTCGTTCAAGCCCGTGGCGATGGCGTCGGCGCCGGTCTCGTCCGGCGGCGCGGTCCTGAGAAGCAGATCGGGATCGACCGGGCGCTGCTCCTCGTACCGCGGCGCGACGGCCTGCAGCCGGTCCAGCGGCGGCGCGCCTTCGCCCGGAACGAGCGTGGCGCCCGCGCGCCGGCAGGCGGAGACGAGCTGGGGAAGCGAGGCGAGCGGAACCCAGCGGACCGGGCGGAACAAACCCTTCTCGGTCTTGAGGGGAACGCCGAGCTTCGCGAGCATCGTCCACGTGGGCGCTTCGTTTTGCACCCAGTCGTCGAGCGCAAGAAGCAGGCGGTCGTTCTCGAGCCGGTAGGAGATGCGCACGGACGCGGCCAATGCGGACGAAGCAGAAAAACGCTGGGATGGGGGCCAAGGCACGGCCCCCCCGGCGGAGATCGGACGAGCTAGCCCTTCATGTGCTTGCTGTTGAGCACGCTTGTCATTTTGAGCATGTCAATGGGCTTGTCGCCAAGGACCGCCTTGAGCTTGGGGTCGGCGCTCGGGTTGATCGTCCGGCCGTCTTGGGCGCCCTTCGTCTTCTTGATGTAGGCCCAGATCTTCTTCGTGACCTCGGTGCGGGGCGCTTCGTTCTTTCCGACGATGGCGGCAAGCTCGGGGCTCAGCTTCACGGGCTTCATGAAGGCGCTGTTCGTTGGCAAGGCTTCACCACTGGATTTCCCCTTAGGCGAGGGGGATTTTGAAGGTTCCGCTTTGCGTTGTAGGGCGAAAACCCTATTATTTGTATCGCCAGATACGATCGATCTTGGTATTCTCACTCGGGCGGCCCGTTGTAGCCGGGGTAGTCCGAGCGGGTGTAGGTGCGCGGCTTTGCCTGCGTGGCGCCCCGGCGGCCAAAGCCGCCGCGGCCCGGTCCCCCGCTTCGCGGCGGCCCGCGGGAGGCCTCGCGGTGCTTGGGGAAGCAGGCGGCGCAGTACACGGGGCGGCCGGGCGTTGGCGCAAAGGGCACGCGGGCCTCCTTGCCGCAATCGCTACAAGTGACGGTCGTGGACGGTCGTTCGGCGGTGGATTCGCGTTCCATGGCGGCGGGGAACCCGCGGGGGGGCTTAACCTTTGGGGGACGCGGAAGCGCCGGACGGGCGGGATCGCGACCGTTTCGCGAGTTCGTTCACGTGGTCGAGAAGGACGCGGATGGGCGCGACGCCGCCCGTGTAGGGGAACGCCAAGCGGGTGAGCGCCGCAAGGTGAGGCTCGTCGGCCTCCTCCGGCAGGGGGCCGCTCTGAACGGGTTTTCCCTCGACGAACACCTTGGGAAAACGGGAGGGGAGCGCCGCCACCTCGTCCTCGGGTAGCGGGGTCGTGTAGCGGAGGACGAGGTTGCGGCCCACGTACCGCATCGAGTGGTAGTTCTCGTAGAACCCGAAAATCTCGTCGGCCGCCTCCTGGGCCGAGGTGCAGCGGCGGAAGAGCCGAAGGTCGACGCGCGAGATGAGCCCCTGCGGCACGAGCTCGTCCTCGAGGAAACGCTGGAAGCCCTTCCAGTAGGTGCTCGCCGGCGGCTCGACGAGCACGAGCGGAAGGATGGGGCTCCGTCCGGTCTGCAGGAGCGTCAGGACCTCGAAGGCCTCGTCCATCGTGCCAAAGCCGCCGGGGAAGAGGGCGACGGCCGACGCCTCGCGGACGAAGAAGAGCTTGCGGATGAAGAAGTACTTGAAGTGGATGAACTTCGGGTCGTCCTCGATGTGGACGTTCGGCTTGTTCTCGAAGGGAAGGTCGATGCCAAGGCCAAAGCTCCGCTCCCGCCCCGCGCCCTCGTTGCCGGCTGCCATGATCCCGGGGCCCGCGCCCGTGATGACCATCCAGCCGCGGTCGGCCATCGTCCGCGCGAAGTCGCGCGCGAGCACGTAGCGCGGATCGTCCTCGCCCACGCGGGCCGAGCCCCACATGGAGACCTTGCGCGTTCCGCGGTGGGCGTGGAACGTGCGGAAGGCGTGGCGCATCTCCTTGAGGGCGTTCGTCGCGATCTTGTGGTCGAGAAGGTCGCCGTCCTCCTGCGCCATCTTGAGCACGGCCGCCACCATCTCGAAGGTGAGGTTGGGGTAGGGCACGTCCCCGAACTCGCGGACGAGCTGCCGGATGAGCTCGTTGTGCCGCTCCTCGGCCATCTTGAGCATGGGGCGCTCCAACGCGGCTCCCGGTTATTAGGCTTCGGCTTGCGCCGATCCCCCCTCCAAAGAGCCATGAGGGGGAGCCGCCGTTCCCGTCCGATCGCCATGGCAAACGTTGCGAAGACCGAGGGCCTAAGCGTGGTGTGCTACGTGGACAACGTCGAGAAGACGCTGAACTTCTGGCAGGAGGCCTTCGGCGCCAAGATCGACAAGGGCATGACGATGAAGACGCCCGAAGGGGAGACCCTTCACGGGGGCGTTCGCTTCGGCGACACGTGGGTGATGTTCGGGCCCACGAACATGCCGCCGCCCGACCAGGACGAGCGCGCGTGGAAAGCGTGGATGGCAAAGCCCCGCTACAACGCGATCCAGCTCTACGTCAACGTCAAGAACGTGAAGAAGGCGTACGAGAAGGCGAAGGCCTACGGCGCGGAGATCGAGCAGGAGCTCCGCGACGAGTTCTGGGGCGACCGCACCTTCATCGCGCAGGACAACAACGGCATCGTGGTCGGCTTCGCGCAGACGGTGAAGAAGGTCACGCCGGCGCAGATGAAGAAGATGATGAAGGAGTTCGCGGAGCAGGCGTAGCGGCGCGGTCGCTCGGACGCCGAGAAAAAAGAAAAAGTTCTCCGGGGGCGGACGCGCCGTCCCCGGGCCTAGACCGCGGACCCGCTAGAAGCGGGGCGGGCGGTGCTTGGCGTAGCAATCCTGGCAGTACACCGGCCGGCCCTCGGTGGGCCGGAACGGCACCTGCGTGTCTTTCCCGCAATCCGCGCACTTGGCCGGATGCATCTCGCGGGGGCCCGACGAGCGGAATCCTCCGCCGCCGCCGCCGCCCCGTCTGTCTCCGTATCCCATGGGGTTTCCTTCTCACGCTTGGGAAGGAAGGAACGTCCTTGCCGACCGCAGCGCGCAAGAGCCCCACGACGCGCGGGTACATGAAGTCGACGGAACCCGACCTTTTTAAGCAGACGCGCTCCTGTGGCGGCCGGATGACCCCGCGCCGCGCCTTCTCCGTGGGCGTCTTTGCCCGCCAGGGGAGCGACATCCTGCTCATCTTCCACAACCGTCTTCGCCTGTGGCTGCCGGTGGGCGGCGAGATCGAGGCCAACGAGACGCCGCTTGAAGCTGCGCTCCGCGAGCTCAAGGAGGAGACGGGCCTCGTCGGGCGCCCGGTGGAAGGAAATCCACTTTCCATACCCGGTTCGCCCCCGGGCCTTCTCGGCTACGAGGAGCACGACGCGGGTCCCAAGGGCTTGCACATGAACTTCGACTTCCTCGTCGACGTGGATTCGCGCGAGATCGAGGGCGACGGGTCGTTCGCACGCCACGGTTGGTATTCCACGCCTCCGCCCGAGGCGCCGCCCAACGTGCACCGGTTCTTCGAGATCGTCCGCGCGTGGAAGCGCTGACGCCCGGCGCCCGGCCGCCGCGCTCGCCGGCGAGGTTCGCCCCAGGAAGTTGATCCGTCGATCGCAACGAATGCGCACGCATGGAGCCGTCCCTCCGCCTGCCCGTCCGCCCGGCCACGGGGCTGGCCTTCGTCGCGCTCGCGGGGCTGGGCGGCGTTTCCGTCCTGTTCCATCCGCTCCTGCCCGAGGCGCCGACGGAAGCCGCGCGCATCGTGGTCGAGCAACCGCGCTGGAACGAAGTGCACCTCGCCTTCCTCCTTGCGGCCGTCGCCGGAGCCGTCGGCGCGTGGGCGCTGCCCGGCGGCACGGTCGGCTTCTCCGCGGGCCGGGCGCTTGCGCTCGTCGGCTTTGCGGCCCTGTCCGTCACCATGCTCCTTGAGATCCTCGCGCTTGGCCCCACCGCGGCGCGCACGGTCGAAGGCGATGCGACCGCGGCGCGCACGTTTGCGAGCACGTTTGACGCCGCCGCGTTCCTCTTCCACGCCGGCGTCGCGCTTGCGCTCGCGGGCTTCTTCCCGCTCGCGTGGGCGGTCGCGCGGCGCCGCACGAGCGCGCCCGCGGGCCTTGGCCTCCTTGGCGTCTCGGCGATCCCGCTTGGCGTGCTCGCAAGCGTGGCCGCGATGGCCTTCCCCGCGCCCGAGACCATGATCGTGGGCTTGCCCGGCGTGGCCGTGCTGCTCGCGTGGCCGGGCGTGCTCGGGCTTTTCTTCCTGCGCGACGCGATCCGGGGCGCGAGGGCGGCGGGGGCACCCTCCGCCTAGCGTCCCGAGAAGTTGGGCTCGCGCTTCTCGGCGAAGGCCTTCCGCGCCTCCCGATTGTCCTCCGAGTCGCGAAGGGGGTCGGCGAGCGCCTGCTCGACGCGCAAGCCCTCGGCAAGGGTCGCGTCGAGACCGCGCCAGAGCGCCTCGCGCGCGGCGCGCACGGCCCGCGGCGCGCGGCTTGCGATCGTCTCGGCAAGCGCAAGCGCGGCGGGCAGAAGCTCCCGCGCGGGGACGACGCGGTTCACAAGACCGATCGCAAGGGCGCGCTGCGCGTCGATCGCGTTCGCCGAGAGGATCATCTCGAGCGCGTGCGCGGGCCCCACGACGCGGGCGAGGCGCTGCGTGCCGCCCTGGCCGGGCAGGATCCCCCACTTCGTCTCGGGAAGCGCGAAGGTCGCGTTGTCCGAGGCGTAGCGGAGGTCGCACGCGAGCGCAAGCTCGAGGCCGCCGCCCAGGCAATGCCCGTTCACGGCGGCGATCGTGGGCTTGCCCGGGTCGAGGTTGCGCGTGATGCCGCCGAGCCCCGGCTCGCGGTCCCACACCTCGCGCCGGCGCTCGGCGGGCACGCGCGCGTACCACTCGCCCATGCGCTTCAAGTCGGCGCCCGCGCAGAACGATTTCTCGCCCGCGCCCGTGAGGACGGCCACGCGCAGCCGATCGTCGTCGCGGAAGCGCGTCCACGCGGCAACGAGCGCGTCGTGCGTCTCGGGGTCGATCGCGTTCGCTGCTTCGGGCCGGTCGATCGTGAGGACGGCGACGTGGCCCTTCTCCTCGAAGCGGACGGGCATGCGCCTCCCAACCGGCTTTCCGGTTAAGCGGTTTGCGGGCCGCGCTGGCCATGTATACGTACGTATACGTATGTATACACGTCACGCGGGGAGGTTTTCGACGAACGCGAAGAGCTTCTCCCGCGGCACGGTCGCGCCCCAGCTGGCGAGGACGAGGTCGCGCGGCGTGGCGCCGTGCTTGGCGTTTGCCCATTGGCGCGCGGCGCCGGAGCGCTCGGAGGGCGCGGCCGACTCCCACGCGCCGGCCACGCCTGCCAACGCGAGCGCCTCCGGGCGCGCGTCGGCGGGTAGCGCAAAGAGACGGAGGTTTTCGGGCGCAAGGGCCTCGTTCAGCGCGGCGACGGCGTCGGGAAGCGGAAGCTCGCCCTCGCGGCCTTCGAGCCGGTTGGCAAGCCGCAGGATGCGGAGGACCGCGCGCGGGGCAAGCTCGCTTCCGTCGGTGCGGCCAAAGCGCACGATCGTGAAGTGGCCCTGTCGGCGCGCGAGCATGACGGTGTAGCCTTCGGATTCGCCGCCGTAGAGGCCGTCGGACTCGCCGACGGTGGCGCCGTTCCAGCCGCGGGCGAGCGCGTAGACGAGGGGGTGCGGGTCGACGCCGTTTTTGGAGAGCGCGTGGGCGAGCTCGACTTCCTTCCCGATCTGCGAGACGACCTCCGCGTCGAGCGCGCCGGCGTGCGCGGCGGCTACGCGTGGGGCTGCCAGTTCTTCGCGATCCACGCGATCACGTCGATGTTCTGCCGCAGGAGATGCGGCTTGGCGTTCTCGTTCCAGGAGTGGATGTTCGCCTCGTTGTCCATGCTGCCAAAGAGAAGCGCGACCATGGGCTTGCCCGTGGCGGTGGGGACGCCGGCAAAGAAGCTCGCGTCGGTGCCGCCGTACTCGCCGATGACGCGGGAGGGCTTGCCCGAGACGGCCTCGAAGGCGCGCTTCAGGAGCTGCACGTCCGCGTTGTCGGGGGGGACGAAGTAGCCGGGCCGCATGCCGTGGTCGGGGAGCTTGAGCGTGGCGCCGGGCGAGAGCTCGCGGATGGCCGCCTGCGCGTGTTTTTCGAAGAGGGCGAACTGGTGCTTGGGGTCCTCCTCGGGGATGGTGCGCATGTCGAAGCCGAGGTTGCCCGTTCCGGTTGCAAGGGGGTCGGCGCCAAAGAGCGCATCGAGGATGGGCGCGGCGTGGTGGACGGGGTTGTCGAAGCGGTGAGGGTATCCGCCGTGGCCGCCCTTGCCGTGGAGGAGGATCGTGCCCTCGACGACGCCGTTCTCCTTGGCGGGCTTCATCTCGACGCGCTTGGCAAGATCGGGCGGCAGCGCCGCGATGCGCCGCTGGACGACGGCGTAGCCTTCGGGCGTGGCGTCGAACTCGAGCGTCACGATCTCGGGGATCGTGTTGTAGGAGTCGGTCTCGGCGTGGATGCGCCGGACGCGGAAGCCCTTGCGTTCGGAGGCGGATTGCCAGTCGAGCTTCGTCACGGTGAAGCGTCCCGTGATCTTGGGGTCGGGCGCGCCTTCGTCGGGCCAGTCGCCGCTGTCGAGCTGGCTCTTGCGCGCCTGGGCCACGGCGCGGAACTCGAGGAGGCGCGAGAGGAGCTTGGGCAGGTTCGCGGCGGGCGCGGGGTTGGCGATCGAAAGGTCGACGAACGTGACGCCCGACGATCCGGCGAGCACGTTTGGGCTTGCGTCGGGCAGCATGGCAAGGTGCCCGTCGAGGATGGGCTTTTCGCCGCGCTTGCGCGAGATCGCGTCCTTGGCGAGGATGGCGCCAAGGCCGCCGGAGCCGCCGGTTTCCTCGTCGCAGGCGGCGATCATGCGCACGTTCACCTTGCGCGCGCCGGCTTCCCGAAGCTCGCGCAGCGCTTGGAGGGTGCAGAAGACGCCGCTTCCCTTGTCGTCGTTGCTGCCGCGGCCGTAGAACCGGTCGCCGGCCCAGGTGAGCTTGTGGGGCGGGTACTTCCAGAGGCGCGCCTGGGCCTCGGGCACGGGCACGCAATCGTAGTGGGCGAGGATGAGGAGACGCTCGGGCGCGCCGACGTCGTAGTCGACGATGACGGTGGGTCGCGAAGCGCCGTGGTGGTGCGGGAAGACGTTGTCGGGGTCCTTCGTGGGGTCGAAGATGCGGGCGGAGAAGCCCCAGGCTTGCGCCTGCGACTTCACGAGCTCGCAGGCTTCCTGGTAGTTCCGCTTCTCGACCCGGCCGGATTTCATGTCTTCGAGGTTCGTCGTGTCGAGCTCGACGAGCCGGCGGTAGAACGTCAGCGCCTCGTCGCCGCCCAAAAGCTCCACGACTTCCCGGGGCGGAACCGTCACGTCGTTTTCCCCTCGCAAGGGCGTCCCATGACAAAGGCAGGATATAAAAGCTACCGGGCGGCCAAAGCGGGAATTCCGAAGAGGCGTGGAAAGCAAGCGCGATGTAGCCGGCCGCCCTTTGGCGACGGAGCCCCGATGGACGCTCGAATCTCGAAGTCCGGCCGCGATTTCGTCATCGTCGCTCCCGGCCGCCGCGCGCGTCCGTCCGGGTCACCGGCCGACGCCTGCCCCTTCTGCCCCGGTCAGGAGCACCGCACGCCGCCCGAGACGTCGTCACGCGGCCCCCCCGGCCGAGCCCCCGGAAAGCCGGGCTGGCGGTCGCGGGCGTTCCCGAACGCCTTTCCGCTGTCGGCCGTGCACGAGGTCGTCGTCGAGTCGCCCGCCCACGCGGCGCCGCTTGAGTCGCTTTCGGTCGAGGCGCGGACGGAGGCGCTTGGCCTGTGGCGCGAGCGCGTGGCCGCGGCGGAGGCCCGCTCGGACGTGGCGTCGGTCGTGCTCTTCCGAAACGACGGGGGCGCGGCGGGCGCAAGCCAACCGCACCCGCATTCCCAGATCGTCGGATTGCCCTTCGTTCCGCCCCGCGTGGCCGACGAGGCCGCGTCGGATCGCTGCGCGATCGAGGAGGAGCTGTCGGCCGCGCGGGCCGACCTCGCGCGGGTGATCGAGGACGGCACGCTCGTCGCGTTCTGTCCCGCCGCCCCGCGCTTCCCGTTCGAGACCTGGATCGCCCCCGCGCGGCACGACGCTCGCTTCGCGCAAGCCTCCGACGACGATCTTGCCTCGCTCTCGCAAGCCTTGGGCCGGCTGCTCCCGCGGATCCGCGGCGCAAACGGGCGTCCGGACCTGAACCTCGTCCTGCACACGGCGCCGCAGCGCGACGCGGGCGCCTTCCACTGGCACGTGGAGATCCTGCCGGTGGGCGAGACGCTGGGCGGCCTCGAACGCGGCGCGGGCGCCTTCGTGAACCCCGTGGCGCCCGAGACGGCGGCGCGCGTCCTTCGCGGCGACTAGCCCCCGACCCGCTCCTTCCACCGCTCGACGAGCGTGTACTTGAGCTCCTCGAACTTGGCGCACTGGCGCTCGACGATGAGCTCCGCTTCGGCCGTCGTCATGTCCTTCGTCTCGATGGCGTAGCCGGCCGTGCGGCCGAAGTAGAGCGGGACGAGCGCGTCGAGGATGGCCGCGCGCGTGGCCGACCCTGACGGGGAGAGCTCCGCTTGCCCGTAGGCGACGGTCGTCTCGTAGAGGACGCGAACCCAAAGCTCGGCGGGGAAGACGAAGGGATCCGGGTGCGCGGCGGCCGATTCGACCCCTTGGAGGGTCTCCGGCGAGAGCGCGCGCTTCCAGACGGGCGCGGCCTTGGCGGCCCCCTCGCGGAAGCGGTCGACCATGGCCGGAACGCTCACCTCGACGGGAACGGGCGCGATCTCGCTCTTGAAGCCGAACATGGGCGTGGGCTGGCTTCCGCGCACGCTTGCCCACGCGTCCACGTTGTTGCGCGCAAGAGCGAGAAGCGTGCTCATGACCTGCGAGAACATGGGGCCGAGGTTCTTCGCCGGATCCTTTGCGTCGTGGACCTTCGCGCCGAGGAACCCTTGGCAGATGCGCCGCCCGGACACGAGCGCGGTCGTCGTCATCCAGATGTCGATGCCAAACCGGGCGACGTCCGTGTCCCAGACGTTCTGGTCCGCAAGGTGCGCGGCCATGGCGCCCGAGAGCCCAAAGTCGCCGCCGATGGGCTGTCGGACGCGCTTCCCGTAGAGGGCGCGCGTGAGCGGGTAGACGGCCATGTTCGTGATGGTGCCGTCGTACTTGTGCCGGGCGTAGCTTGGGCAGACGAAGTCGTAGTTCTTGAGGAGGACGGGGCCGGCGAGCATCTCGATCCATTCGGGCGTGATGCTGCGAAGGTCGCTGTCGACCATGACGCAGGCCTTCACGCCAAGGCGGCGCGCGGCCTCGAAGATGGCGCGGAAGGCGCTGCCTTTCCCGGGGATTCCCTCGTAGGCGCCGGAGACGACGGCGCAGGGGCGCACGGGGTGGCGGATGAGCAGGCTGTCGATGTTCGAGTACACGCTCGTCTCGCGCACGACGCGCCGCGTGTCGTCCTCGCTGCGGCCGTCGCTGTTGAGGATGACGGCGCGCTCCTGCGGGAAGTACTTCGCGAGGCCGTACTGGACGGCGCGGACGACGTGCCCCACGGTGCGCGCGTTGTTGAAGCTCGGGATCCCGACGAGCACGTCGGCCGAGCCGATCTCCTCGAGCCGCGTCTCGGCCTCGGAGTCGAGAAGAGGAACCGTCGGCATGTTCGAACGTGCGATGGACTGAATCGATAAATAACATGAGGGCCCATGGTGCCGTCGATGGATTTCTATCAGAACCAGGTGACGACGGTCCACGACCTTCGCGTGGACCCCTCCCGCATGGCGCGCCGCGTGGAGGAGCTCACGCAGGCGAGGCCGGCCTGCGTGCTCATCCCGATGGTGTACGCGGAGATGGGTCGCCCCGCCCTGGAGCGGATCCGGACGGGCCTTGCGCGGTGCGGCTTCCTCAACGAGGTCGTGGTCTCGCTCACGGCCGAGAACGAGAAACAGCACCGCGAGGTCACGCGCTTCTTCGCCGAGCTTCCCGTCCCCGTCACGGTCGCCTGGTGCGAGAGCCCCACGATCCGCGAGAAGTTCGCGGAGCTTCGGCAGAAGGGCATCTACCTCGAGGGCCTCTCGGGCAAGGGGCTTGCCGTCTGGCTCGGCTTTGGCCTTGCCTCCGAGGGCAACTACGCCATCCTCTGCCACGACGCGGACATCGAGACGTACGATCCCTCGCTTCCCGCCTCGCTGCTGCTGCCGATCGTCGATCCCGACCTCGACTTCTTCTTCTCGAAAGGGTACTACGCGCGCCTCTCGGACTCGCGCATGTACGGGCGGGTCGTGCGCCTCTTCGTGTGGCCGTTCCTCGACTCGCTTGCCAACGTGCTTGGCGCAAGAAGCCCGTACTTGCGGTACCTGCGCGCGTTCCGCTACCCCTTGTCGGGCGAGTTCGCCCTGACGAGCGACCTCGCACGGAACCTCCGCGTTCCGACGGACTGGGGGCTCGAGCTTGGCGTGCTCGCCGAGGTGTACCGCAACACGGCGCAGAAGCGCATCTGCCAGGTGGACCTTGGCGTGTACAGCCACAAGCACAAGGACGTGGGGCGCAACGCCGACGAAGGCCTGCAACGCATGGTCCGCGACCTTGCCGTCACGGTCCTGCGCTCGCTCACGGAGAACGAGGCGACCACGCTGTCGGAGGCCTCGCTCCTGGCGCTTCGCGTCGTGTACCGGCGCACGGCCCAGGACTACGTGCGCCGCTACTTCGTCGACGCCGAGTACAACGGTCTTGCCTACGACCGCCACGACGAGGAGTCCACGATCGAGGCGTTCGTGCACGCGCTCGAGCGCGCCGAGGCCGACTACCTGCAGGCGCCAAGCGCCGCGCTCATCCCCGACTGGCTGCGGATCCTCTCGGCCGAGGAGCGCCTTCCCGCCACGCTCAAGGAGGCGAGCCTGTGGTCGGACGCAGGCTCGCTCGAGATCGGGCGTCGGCCATGACGCTGAAGGCCGTCTTCGTCGACATGGACAACACGCTTCTCGTCGGCCGCACCGTGCTCGCCATCGCGCGCGAAACCGGTCTTGGCGAGGAGCGGATGCGCGCGGAGCTTGCCTCGCGGGGGCGCGAAGACCGCTGCCGATTCGTGGCCTCGCTCCTTCGCGGGTGGCCGGTCGCACGCGTCGCGGCGTGCGCGACCGGGTTTCCCTTCGATCCGGGCGCGCGGGCCTTCGTCGAGCTGCTCTCGCCCCGGCTGGCGCTGTACGTCGTGAGCGATTCTTTCTCGCAGGCGGTGCGGGCCGTGAGCCAGGCGCTTTCGATCCCGCGCTGGATCGCAAACCCGCTTGAGGAGCGGGGGGGCGCGTGCACGGGCCGCGTGCTCGACTGGCGCGCGGAGTCGGGCGTGGAAGCGCAAAGCCCCGTCGTGCACAAGCGCGAGGCGCTGCTGTCGGTCGCGCGGACGCTTGGCTTGCGCCCGGAGCAGTTTGCCGTCGTGGGCGATGGCGTTCCCGACGCGGAGGCCATGGAGGTGGCCGGGCTTGGCGTCGCCATCCGCCCGATGGACGGCGTGGCCGAGCGGGCGGACCTCATCGTTTCGGATCTCGAGGAGGCCGCGCGCGCGATCCTCAAATCGGCAAGCTAGGCCCCGCCGGGGCCGCGCCTTCCTTCCAGTCCTTCTTGGCGAGCTCCCCCTTGAGGTTCGCGAGGACCTGCGCGATCGCCTCGGCCACGATGCGGTTGACCTCGGGGCTCTTCAGGGTATCGGCCACAATCGTCGTGAGCGCGTCGGCGGTGCGCTCCACGAGGTTGGCCGAGGGCGCAAAGCGCGCGAGGGGACGGAGCACCGCCGTCCGCTCCAGGGAGTCGAGGACGACTTTCCGCACGTCCTCGCGGCGGGTCTCGAGCGCCCGCCCGATCGCCTCGGGATACCGGGCCTCGACGACGTTCCTCTCCATCTGGGCGATGAGCTGCAGGGCCACGCGGTCGGTGATCTCCTCGACGAGCGCGGCGCGGTATTTGCGGAAGATCCGCTGGGCGGCCTTCTCGCCGGCGATCGCGTTGTACGCACGCGCGGCGCGCGAGAGTACCGCCACGATGCGCGCGATCCGGACGAGGCGGAAGGCGCGAAGGAGCGCAAGCTGCGGCAGCGTCTGGAGGGCCTCGAACAGGAGGAGGGGGAACAGACCGAGGACGTCGAACCAGTTGCGGGCCACGAAGCGGAGCTTGCGCGCCTCCGACGCCATGCGCCAGACGAACTCGGCCGCAAACACGATCACGATCGCAAGGTCCACGAAGACGACGGTCGCGTGGTGCTGCGGCGGGACGAAGCCGAGTTCGTCGACGACAAGGAGAGCGACGCTTGCGACGGCCAAGAGGAAGAGCACGACGTCGCGCACGGCAAGGCCGGCAAGCTCGCGGACCTCGCGTTCCTTCTCCTCGGTGTCCACCGCGCGCGCGAAGGCGCTTTCGATCTCGATCTCCCGGTCTGCGATCGCCATCGGCGGGGCAAGGGCACGCCAAGACTTAAGCGAGGCGTCGCGCTTGGCGTCGCCATGCCCGATCCGCGTCGGCTCCGGGTCACGTTGAAGGACGTGGAGGAGGCCCGCGACCGAGTCGAGGGGGTGGCCTTCCGCACGCCGCTTCTTCCCTTCGCCGCTGCGGAGGGCGTGCATCTCAAATTGGAGTCGCTCCAGCGCCTGGGTAGCTTCAAGATCCGCGGCGCGTGGAACCGCATGTCGCGCGGGACGGACCGGGAACGCGAGCGCGGGTTCCTCACGACAAGCGCCGGCAACCACGGGCAGGCGGTCGCGTGGGCCGCCCGCCGCCTGGGAGGCTCGTGCACGGTGTACGTTCCCGAGGGCGCCGTGGCGCGCAAGGTCTCCGCAATGGAGGCCATGGGCGCACGCGTGATCCCCCTGCCGCACCGCGAGATCATGGAGATCATGACCGACGACCGGCTGGAGCGGCCCGACGGCCCGACCTACGTCCACCCGTTTGGCGACCCCTTCGTCGTGGCGGGCGCCGGCACCGTGGGGCTCGAGATCCACGAAGACCTGCCGGAGGCGGCGACCGTGCTCGTCCCGGTGGGCGGGGGCGGCCTATCGCTGGGCATCGCCCGGGCCCTGCGCGAGCTTGCTCCGCGGGCGCGCGTGTACGGCGTGCAGGCGGAGGGAGCGGCGCCGCTTGCCGCCTCGTTCGCCTCCGGCAAGGCCGAGCGGCTCCACGCCGCGAAGACCGTCGCGGACGGCATCGCGGCCAGCTACGTGTTCGACTACATGTGGCCGCTTCTCTCCGAGTCCCTCGCCGGCTGCCTTGCCGTGTCGGACGCGCAGATCCTCGACGCCATGCGGAACGTCGTGCGCGACGCGCGCGCCGTGTGCGAGCCGGCGGGGGCGGCGTCGGTCGCGGCCGCGCTTGCCAACCCGCAGCTGCCCCGTCCCGTCGTCTGCGTGGTGTCCGGCGGAAACGCGGATCCGGCGCTTCTTCGGGAGGTCGTGGCGTGAAGGATTTCGTGGACCTTCGGTCGGACACGGTGACGACGCCCTCGCGCGCCATGCGCGAAGCCATGCGCGACGCGGCCGTCGGAAACGCCGCGTGGGGCGAGGATCCGACCGTGCGCCGGCTCGAGGAGGAGTCCGCCGCGGCGGTGGGCATGGAGGCTGCGCTGTTTGTTCCAAGCGGCACGATGGCAAACCAGGTCGCCTGCCGCGTGTGGACGAGCCGCCGCATGAACCCCGAGGTCATCCTCGAGGCGAAAAGCCACATCTACCTCAACGAGTCGGCGGGCCTTGCCGTCGTCTCGGGCGCGCAGGCCGTGCCGATCCCCGGATCGCGCGGCGCCATGGACCCTGCCGCGGTGGAGGCCGCGATCCGCACGGACTACTACCTCAAGCCCATGACCGCGCTCGTGTGCGTGGAGAACACGCACAACTACGCCGGCGGCGCCGTGGTCCCGATCACGAACCTCCGCGCGGTCCGCGACGTCGCGCAGCGGCACGGGCTTCCCGTCCATCTCGACGGTGCGCGGCTGTTCAACGCGGCCGCGGCGCTTGGCGTCGATCCCGCGCGCATCGCCGAGCACGCCGACAGTCTCATGTTCTGCTTCAGCAAGGGCCTGGGCGCGCCCGTGGGAAGCGTCGTGTGCGGAAGCGCCGAGTTCGTCCGGGAGGCCGAGCGTGCGCGCGCGCTTCTGGGCGGAGCCATGCGGCAGGCGGGCGTGATCGCCGCGCCGGCGCTCCTTGCGCTTCGGGAAGGGCCGCGGCGCCTTCGCGAGGACCACGAGAACGCGCGACGCCTTGCGGAGGGGCTTGCGCGCATCGACGGGCTTGCCCTCGACCCGCAGGCGGTGGAGACGAACATCGTCCTCTTCGACGTCTCCGCCTTGGGCATGTCGGCGAAGGCGTTCTGCGAGCGCATGCGGGCCGCCGGCGCGGGCTACAGCGTCACGGGGCCCAGCCAGGCGCGCGCGGTGACGCACGTGGACGTCGACCGGTCCGACGTGGAGGCGGCCATCGCCCTCACGGCCGAGACGGTCGCGGCGATCCGAAAATCGACCTAGGCTTTCTTCTTGCCCTTGCCCGATGCCGTGGTGGCGGAGGCGGCGGGCGCGGCGCCGCCAGCCTGCGCTGCCGTCTTGAGCTCGACGAGGTTCCCGATCGCCGTGCCGGGCAAACCTTTCGTGAAGCGCGCGAGCACGCGCTTTTGCCCGTGCGGGCCCATGATCTTGCCGTGCAGCGAGCGGCCCGTCGGAGTGCGCCACGTGACGCGGGCGCCCACGAGCTGCTCCACGCCCGCGGCGTCGCCGACGTCGAGGATGGCAAAGTGGTTCTCCTTGCGCTCGTCGCGGCCGCGGAAGCCGGTGATGCGGGCCATGGGGATCAAGCGGGGATGCGCGGGGGGTAGATAGCGTTTGCGGGAGCGCCTCCGGGCGCTTACGTGGCCGCGAATTCGGGCGGCGGGGTCGCCTGCCCGTCGCCGTTACCGCCCCAGCAGTGCACACGACCGGTTCGCGCAAGCACGCAGGCGTGGTCCTCGCCGGTCGAAAGCCTGACCGCATCCCCGCCGCCGTAGCCTTGCACGAGCCACGGATGCCCCCAGCAGCGCACGTTTCCGTCGACGCCAAGCGCGCACGTGTGCGCGCCGCCGGCGGCCACGGCGACCGTGGTGGGCGCGGAATCGCCCTGCGTGTTGCCCCACGCGTCGGAGCCCCAGCACGCCACGGCGCCGGTCGTGAGCCTCGCGCAGGCGTGCCAGGAGCCCGCGCTCACCTGCGTGGCGGCGCCGGGCAGGGGCACGCGGCTGCCGTGCCAGGCGGTCCCGCCGAGGATGCCCCAGCAGCGAACCGAGCCGTCGGAGGAAAGCCAGCACACGTGGTTGACGCCGGCGTCCAGCTGGACTGCCTCCTGCGAGTTGGGCAGGTCATAGGCCTGGCCGGCCACGTCCCAGCACCGAACGAGGGCCGAAAGAAGCACGCAGACGAAGCCTCCCATCCACCCGTTCCATGCCGTGTACGATCCGAGCGCGACCTGGCGCGCGGGCTCGGGTCGCAGGCCTTCCCCGAACGTCCGGTGCTGGTGCCAGGCGCCCTGTTGCCGCCCCCAGCAGAGCACGTCGCCGCCGCGCTGGAGCGCGCACGAGAAGCCCGCGCCCGCGCTCACCTGCACGGCGTCGCCGCCTCCGTACGACCCAGCCTGGCCCCAGTTGTTCCGTCCCCAGCATCGGGCGTTCCCGTCCGCAAGAAGCGCGCACGTGTGTCCGGCGCCCGCGTCGAGATCGACCACCCAAGGCACGCCCTGGCTTGCCGTCGTCTCGGCAAGCGCCGGGACCCAAGCGGTCGAAAGGCAAGCCGCCGCCGCGAGGACCACCCATCGGAAAGGCACGGTTCGCGCGAGGGATCGCCACGCCAAGAACTCGCTGACCGCCGGCCGAATCCGATGGCCACAGGTGCGCACCCCGCGGCCGCCCACCGGCGCCGACGCAGGGCGTCACGGCAATCTATATCAACCGGCGAAGGCGCGTTTGGTCCGGGAGAGCGTCGATGGGCAAGGGACGTTCCATGTCGCTTGCGGCGTGGGTCTGCGTCGCTGCCGTGCTTTGCGGTCCGGCGGGGGCCCTCTCGGTCCACTACGAGGTCTCCGGCGGCGCGGCCGCCGTGCGCGCCGTGGAGGGAGAGGACGAAGTCGCGTTGTCGCTCGCGAGGCCGCGGCCGGCCGCCGACGAGCCGGCCCCACCCGATGCCCCGAGCCTCGCGCACGAGTGGGAACGCCGCGAGCCGGCGCCTGGGAGCTTCGCGCACGATTCCGCCGCAAAGGCCGCCGCCGTCGCCTCGGACGCCTCCAGGACCGCGTCGTGGTACGTTCCCATCGCCGGCTGGATCGTTCTTGGCGTTGCAAACCAGGACAAGACCTCAGGACACCAGAACCGCGTCACCATGGACGGCCCGTACGGCGAGTGGAGCCCGGACGCCTACGCGCGGGACGTGCTCCAGCAGCAGCTGTACGAGGCGTTCGCGCAAGGGACGCTGCCGCTTCTGGCCTCCGCGTTTGGCCTCGTGGACGCGCTCGTTCGTGAAACGGCTTCCGCTGCTCGCCCGTTGGCGGCGCGCCTCGACGCCGTGCACGTCCCCGCGGGCCGCGTCGAGGCCGAGACGCCGCGCGCCAACCTGTCTCCGGCCGGCGAAGCCGCGCGCGTTCTCGATCGCGCCGCCGAAGGCCTCCCGACCTTCCGCGGGTCCGCCGACGCGGATTCCTTGCTGCACGCGCCGGAAAGCTCCCGGTTGCCCGCCAGCGCGCCTTCGTCTCCAGCGCTTCTCCTTGCATCGCACTCGAATCCCGCGGGCTCCTTCGTCGCTGCCGCGCAAACGGCGACCCCCGTTGCCACCGACGCCGCGTCGAGCCTGGGCGCGCCGTCTGCAGCGGCTTCCTCCGTCGAGCGCCTGGCGACCTCGGGCGCCCACGGCCGGCTGCCCGCGACGGAGGATCGCTTCCCGCTCCTTTCGGGCGCGGCGGCGGCCGCGCTGGCCTCGCTGGCGGCTCTTGCGGCCCTCTACCATCGCCTCCGGCGACCCGAGCTTCTCGAACAGGCTTCGCGCGAGGCGATCCTCGCGCACGTCCGCTTGAACCCGGCGTGCACGGCGACCGACGTGGCGCGCGCGCTTGCCATGGACCGCAGCACGGTGCGCCACCATCTGCGCGTGCTCTCCCAGCACGGCTTCCTGCGCGCGCGGTCCGAAGGCCGCTCGACGTATTACCTCGTGAACGACGGGCTCGTGGGGCCGAGCGAGGCCCGCCGGATCCTTGCCGCGGAAAGCGGCGAAGCCAACGTTCGCTTCCTCGAGGCCGTGGCCGCCTTGCCGGGCCTTTGCCAGCGGGACGCCGCCGCGCGACTGGCCCTTGCGCCCTCGACCGTCTCCGAGCGGGTGCGGCGCCTGGAGGCGCGCGGGTGGATCGACCGACGCTTTGGCGCGTTGCGGGTCACGGAGGAGGGCTCGCGCCTGCTGGCGGCCCTCGGGCGGCAAGCTTGACGCGCCGACCGGGCCTCCCGGGTCAGACGGACGCCGCGATCGGCACGTCGACGGCTCGACCTGCAACCGATCCGTGAACGCGCGCCTGGACGCTCGCATCGACGTGCGGCCCGGCGGGCACTCCCAGCCCATCGGGCAGAAGCGTGAGAGGCCCCACCCGAACCGGCGGCACGGTGTCGCGCTCCTCGAGGCGCGCATCGACGTTGGCCGCGGCGGGGCCCGCACGGGAGGAGAGCTCCGAGCCGGCAACGACCACTGGGTCGGTGGGGTTCACGCGCGCAAGCTCGCGCTCGTCGAGGACCCGCCAATCGTGCGCGCAAGCCGGCTCCACGGCGTCACAAGCCGAAGGAACGGTCGCCCCGGGCGTGCCCACGTCGAAGGGGTCGACGATCGGCGTGTCCGC